>JAQCND010000156.1 GCA_028274765.1 Bradymonadaceae bacterium | reverse complement strand
CGCTCGGCGACGGCCAGACGGTCCAGTCGGATCGCGGACTCACCCCGTGTCAGGCCAACTCCCAGGTTCGCTCGCAGGTCATGCTCTTTGCCCTGGCCCTCGACGGGATTCGGCAGTTCTTTCAGGATCCCCTCTCGGTCATGATGGCGTATGTCGGAGCCAGTCAGAGTCGTCTCTTGCCGTCGGCCAAGAAGGGACAGCCCATCGCCTTCTTGCAATCGAGCCAGATTCATTCTTATCTGCGGGACCTGAAGCGCAACCCCCAGTTGATGGCCCGATTTCTGATGTTTTCGCCGACGTACAAGCGCCTGATACGATATTTCCCGAAGATGGCCATCGAGCCTCGCAATCCCAGCTTTCCCAAATGGCAGATCAGTTTCGATCGGGCCGGGATCATCCGGGATTTTACGACCCAGACGCCCAGTATCTATCGCATCGAAGCCACCGGGACCTACGGCAACACGGAGACAACGATCGAGGCGGTCGTCAATTTCGACAAACCCATCCGCCGACTCCCCAAACAGGAGGATCTCCAGGAGCGCGTCGGCGGGAGCGGCGGTCAGGGAGACAACGGTCCATCGGGTGAGCTCAAAAAACTACAGAAGGCCCTTCGCGAACGACGCAAAACCATCCCCAAGGGACGCGTGCTCTACTGGCGTGAGAACGTCCAGAAGACGGCCGACGAGGGAGAGAACGGGTCCGGGGGATCGGTCGGCTCGCCGGCCGGCGGCCCGTCCGAGACCGGAGAGACAAACGGAGCGGGCGATCGCAACGAGAAGAAGGGCGAATCGGACGATTTCTTCGAGGACGAGGGCGAAGGGTTCGGCTCCGGCGGTTCACAGGGCCAGCAGGGCGGCAACGACTGGAACTTCGACTTCAACGAGGAGTGATCCGGGAGATCTGAAGGTATGGCTCAGCACATCGTCGGTCTCGATTTCGGGACCCGCTCGATCAAACTGGTGGAAATCGACAACGAGCGCGAGCCCATGGTCGAATCGTTCGACCAGGAGGCCCTCCCGCTCGATCGCGATCCGTATCTTCCGCCCCGCGCCGACGACCTCTCCGGCGACGATACGGATGACGCTGCGGCGGACGACGGCGAGTCGACCGAAGCCCGGGAGGATGGCGATCGCGAAGCCGGAGATTCCTGGGTGCACGCCCTCGAGCGCCTCCTGTCGCGCCACGAGTTCCGCGAGGAGACGCTCGTCATTTCGTGTCTCCCCGAGGGACGCGCCCTATCGATCCACGAGGACGTTCCCTTTGGCGATCGCGCCAAGGTCGAAAACATCCTCCCCAACCTGCTCGAAGATCGGCTCCCGCTGGAGCCCTCGGAGATCATCTACGACTTCGAGATTCTCCCGTCGTCGGCGCTCCGCAGCGAGGAGGAGCACACAACGGTTGTCGGCATCGGGCGCCGCGACGATCTCGGGACGTTTCTCGAACGCCTCCGGGAGGTCAATCTCAACCCGGCCGTCCTCGGCATCCCGGAGCTGATGCTTCGCTACGTCGCCGAAGGAGTCGCCCCCCGCACGACTGAGACCTATGCAGTCGTCGACATCGGGCACCAGTTCACTCGCGTCCTCGTCCTCGACGACGGCGAGCCGGTACTGGCCCGCTCGATCGAAGTGGGGGGGCAGGACGTCACTGACGCCATCGCCGACGAATACGATACGACGCTCGAACAGGCCGAAAACCACAAAAAGAACAACAGCGCGATCCTCTCCGCCTCGGATGCCGCCGACCCCGATGCTCTCGCCTTCAGCGACACTATCCAACAGGCGCTCCGGCCGCTCGTGCGTGACCTGCGGCGCAACTTTCAGTCGATCTACGCCCAGTCACGCATCGAGATCGAGACCGTCTACATTACGGGTGGAACCAGTCGAATCGACCATCTCGACGGCCACCTCGAATCCGAATTCGGGATTCCGGTCGAGTCGCTCGACGTACGAGCGTCGACCAACCTCGGCCCCGTCGCACGAGAGGACGATCCTCTCATGGCGATGGCGCTGGGGTTGGCGCTCCAGCCGATTCGCGACCGCTCCGAAGATCATCTGCTCGACCTGCGCCGCGAGGAATTCGCCTTCAGCGGACGATCGGGATATCTCCAGTCGCAGGTGCTCAAGTACGCCGCCGCCGTCGCGGCGCTCGTGCTCCTCTTTTGCGGGACGCTCTTCGTCCAAAAACTGGAACTCGAGGCCAGAAAGGGAGCGCTCAAGCAGACCGTCAAACAGCAGACGCAGAAGCTCTTCGACGAGCCCCTGTATTCGACCGACGACATTCGCACGCGCGTGACCGGCGAGGGCGGGGGAGGCGGAGGACGCAATCACGTTCCCCAGATGAGTGCCTATCGGGTGATGTACGAGCTGATGTCGCGAGCCCCCGAGGAGGCAGAGCTGACGATCGATCGTCTCGATGTCGACACCAGTCGAAACGTCACGCAACTGTCGGGCACCGTCAAAAATGCTTCGGCCGTCGACACGCTTCAAAATGAATTCTCTCAGTTTCAGTGCGTCGAAGACATCAATCAGAGTGACATCAAAGTTCAGAATTCGGAGGCGACCTTTCGCCTCGAAATCTCGACGAGCTGTCGCTGACCTCTCGGCGCCGTCGTCTCCGAACCGTTCCTCTCGACATCTGGTTCGCCCATGTCGAACTTGCTGCAACAATTGGTCGATCGATATTCGGCGCTGACCCCCCGCGAGCAGACCCTCCTCAAATTTGGGGCCGTCATCCTTCCTCTGATGGCGATGATCTTCATCAGCATCCTCGTCAGTCGCTCGTTCAATGCTGTCGAGAAGGATATCAGCCGCTACGAGAAAGTCATCGAGCTGGTCAACCAGGTTGGGCCTGAGATGCGCCGCCAGCGGGCGAGTTCATCGGGTCAGAGTTCATCGTTTGCCGACAAATTCTCTCGCGAGGCGATCGAGAACAGCGAGATCAGCATGACCTCCTTCGTCTCGACTCAGGCGGCGGCCGCAGGCGTTAAAGTCGACAGCTACAACGAGAACAAACAGCCCAAGAATACGGGGAAGGGCGGAGAGGAGAGTTCGCTGATCAAAGTCGAGCTCGACGTCCAGATCAACAAGGTCGAGTTGAAGAGTCTCATGCAACTTTTAGAGCGCATCGAAACCAGCGACAAGCCCGTCTTCGTCGAACGCATCAAGACGACGCGTCGCCGCCGCGACAAGGGTCAGGTGCGCGCCAATCTCGTCGTCACGACTTTCAAACGCAAAGCCAAGAGCTGAGAGACCATTCATGGAGAATCCACTTCCCGAACACACCTGGGCTCGCATTGGTATCTACGTCCTGTACAGCCTGGTCGTCTTTTTGATCGCGTTTGCGCTGACCTTCCCCGACGGCCAGCTCACGGAGATTGCCGAGGTGCAGCTCGAGAGCGCGATCGAGAAGAGCCAGCAGACCGACTACACGGTTCGCGTCGGCGACGTCGATCCGTGGTGGCTCGGCGTCGAGCTCGAGGACGTCCGTGTCGAGACGGCCAGTCCCCCGGAGGACGGGAACGGAGGGACGACCGAGAATGGAGATCCGCCAGAAGACTCCGGCGGCAACGGGGGGGGAGAGGCACAAACGTCGCCGGGATTCAGCATCTCGACGACGAGCATCGGAGCTCGCCTTGCCCCCATCGGGAGCCTCCTCCAGGGCGGACTGGCGATCCAGTACCACCTGGGGATCGGGGGCGGATCGCTATCGGGGCTCTACGTCCGCGGGAGTTCCTCACAGTCGGTGACGCTCGCCGTCGATCAGGTCGATCTCCGTGAGAGTCGGCTCATGAGTAAATTCACGGGCGTCCCGGCCTTCGGCAAGCTCAATGGGCAAGCCAATGTTCAACTCGAGGCCAAGCGCCCCATCATCACCGGCGGGTCCATCACGCTTCGTGGCTCGCAGGTGACGATCGGCCCTAAAGACGAGGTCAAAATCCCCGGCATTCCGCTCGCCAATCTCTCGATTCCCCAGACGAACTTCGGCAACCTCAAAGCCGACATGCATTTTGAAAAAAAGAAGGGGCAACCGCCCAAACTCATGATCGATCAATTCCAGACCGAGGGTCGCGATCTCAAAACACAGGTGTGGGAACACGTCCGATTGGCCGATACGCTCGGAGCCGCTCAGGCCAAGCTCAAGATGCGCATCAACTTCAATCCCGACTTCATCCAAAACAACGAGCTGACTCCGCTTCTCCAGCAGGACAAATTTCGCAACGGCCGGAGCGGCGATTGGTATGGATTCGTCCTGTGGGGCCCCCTCAACTCCGCCAATTTCGACGGCTCGACCACGGCCGCCAAGGGGCCCAAGGGTGACGAGGGCGGTTCGGACGGCCAGAAAGGCGGGAACGCAAAGGAGAAAAAATCCAACTGACCCCTCACCCCGGACTTGAGGGCGGAGCCGCGATCGCCTAGAGCATACTCCGCATCATTGGGAGCTCCTTCGTATCCCCTTCAAAGCGGGGATGGCCCCCTCGTTCGAGTGGGTTATCTCCCGCTCTGAGCCCGAGTTTCTCGGAAAACTCCGTTGTGAGGCCATGCAGGCTGCGCGCGCCGAGAGCGCGAGCGACCGAGGGCGTGCAATCTACCGCCCACAGCAAGAGGATCCATGAGACACTCGGTTGAGCTTCCCATCGGTCCGCCCTCGAACGCGAGATTCGCGCCATGACTACCGACGTCCTTCATCTCCGCGACAACCGCGCACCTTCGCCCTCCCCCGAGGCCCTCGATCGCATCGTCGTCGAGGGCGCCCGGGAGCACAATCTGGCCGATCTCGACGTCTCGATCCCCAAAGAAGCGTTAGTCGTCTTCACGGGCGTCAGCGGATCGGGGAAGTCGAGCCTCGCTTTCGATACCATCTACGCCGAGGGCCGCCGTCGCTACGTCGAGAGCCTCTCGACCTACGCTCGTCAGTTTCTCGGCCAGATGGAAAAGGCCGACTTCGATCGCGTCTCGGGGCTGAGCCCGACGATCAGTATCGAACAAAAGACGGCTTCGCACAGCTCGAGGAGTACGGTCGGCACGATCACCGAGATCTACGACCACCTTCGCGTCTTTTTCGCTCAGCTCGGCGAGCAACACTGCCACCAGTGTGGACGCCCGGTGACCAGTCGATCGACCTCGAGCGTCGTCGAAGAGATCGCCACGCTCGAGGAGGGCACCAAATTTCGACTGCTGGCTCCGCTGGTGCGCAACCGTCAGGGCGAATACGAGGATCTCTTCGAGGATCTCCGCCAGCAGGGATTCGCTCGCGCCCGGATCGACGGCGAGATTCGCCTGCTCGAGGACGTCGAGACACTCGAACTCCGCAAGCGCCACGACATCGACGTCATTGTCGATCGGCTCGTCGCCCGCGAGGACGCCCACGATCGCATCCGCGAGAGCGTCGAGCTGGCGCTCGAGACCGGCGAGGGGCAATGTATCGTCCAGCTCCCGGATGCGCCCGACGACGAGCAAGAGAGACTCTTCAGCACCGAGCGCGCCTGTACCCACTGCGACGTCGCGTTCCCGGAGCTGACCCACCAGAGCTTCTCGTTCAACAGTCCCGTCGGCCAGTGTCGCGAATGCGACGGACTCGGTACGACGCCCCAGGTCGACCCCGACCTGTTCGTCATCGATACCTCGGCGACCATTCGCGAGGGCTGCATCGAGGCGATCGGAGTCGACCCCGAGGAACCGGAGGGCGATTCGTTCAACTACGCCGAGCACGTCTCGGATCTCTGGACGAACCTCAAAGCGCTCGCCGACGACGGCGACGTCGATCTCGATCGGCCCTGGTCCGAACTCGACTCGTCGACCCGCGAACTCCTCTACCGGGGCGACGAGTCGCGTGATTTCGAGGGACTCGTCGATGCCGTCGAACGGCTCCATACCGACGCGCGCAAGTCGAGTGTCCGCAACTTCTTCGGCGAATTTGTCGTCTCCGAAACCTGTCCCGCTTGCAACGGGAGTCGACTGCGGCCCGAGAGTCGGTCGGTTCGCTTCCGCGACCGATCGATCGCCGACGTCTGCGCCATGGAACTCGAGGGGGCTCACGCCTTCTTCGAGTCGATCGGCCTCGAGGGCGTCGAGGAGACCATCGGCGCCGATCTCCTCTCCGAAATCGAGACTCGCCTCGGCTTCATGGTCGAAGTCGGACTCGATTACCTGTCGATGGGACGCGGGGCGGATACGCTATCGGGCGGCGAAAGCCAACGCGTGCGGCTGGCCGGCGAGCTGGGCACGAATCTCTCGGGCGTGCTGTACGTCCTCGACGAGCCGAGCATCGGACTCCATCAGCGCGACAACCAGCGCCTGCTCCGGACGCTCGAACAGCTCCGCGACGAGGGCAACTCGGTGATCGTCGTCGAACACGACCGGGAGACGATGGAGCGGGCCGACCATCTGGTCGACTTCGGCCCGGGGGCCGGCGCCGAAGGGGGCGAGATCGTCGCGAGCGGCCCGGTCGAGGAGGTCGTCGAGCAGCCCCGTTCCGTGACGGGGGCCTACCTGAGTGGTCGGCGCCAGATCGAGGTGCCCGACGAGCGGCGCGAGCCCGGAGACGGGGCATTCGCCATCCGAGGCGCCGAGGCCAACAACCTCCAGTCGATCGACGTCGAGTTCCCGACCGAACAGTTCATCTGTGTCACCGGTGTCTCCGGGGCGGGCAAGAGCAGTCTGGTCAACGAGACGCTCCTCCCCGCCGTCGCGCGCCACGTCTACTACAAGCACCGCAGCGTCGGGCCCCACGACGCCATCGAGGGACTCGATCTGTTCGACAAGGTCATCGAGATCGACCAGAAGCCCATCGGGCGCACGCCGAGGAGTACGGCCGCGACCTACACCAACGTCTTCGACCACGTCCGGAAGCTCTTTGCCAACCTCCCGACCTCCGAGATCTATGGCTTCGACAAGGGGCGATTTAGCTTCAATACCAAGGGCGGGCGCTGCTCGGAATGCGACGGTCGCGGTGCCGAACAGGTCGAGATGAACTTTCTGGCCGACGTCTATGTCACCTGTGAGGCCTGTCTGGGCCAGCGCTACGACGACACAACCCTGCGCGTCTCCTACAAGGGTCACTCGATCGCCGACGTCCTCGATCTGACGATCGCCGAGGCGATGGAGCTCTTTGGCAGCCACCCGAAAATCAGCCGCATCCTGCAGACGCTCCTCGACGTGGGACTCGGCTACGTCCGGCTCGGCCAGCCCTCGCACACCTTGAGCGGCGGCGAGGCCCAGCGTGTGAAGCTCGCCAGCGAGCTCGCCAAGGTGGCGACCGGCGATACGCTCTACATCCTCGACGAACCCACCACGGGGCTCCATCTCGACGATATCCAGAACCTCCTGGACGTCATCAATCAGCTCGTCGACGACGGCAACACGGTGGTCGTCATCGAACACGACCTGGATCTCGTCAAATGTGCCGATCACGTCATCGACCTCGGGCCGGGCGGCGGCGATGCCGGCGGCGAGGTCGTCGCGACCGGCACGCCCGAGGCGGTCGCCGAGGTCGACGAGTCGCATACGGGGCGGGCGCTGCGAGACGTCCTCGACTGAGCCCTTCGGACGAGCGTTCGAATCAAAACCAGAGTCCGAAGGGGCGCCAGCGGGGCTCGTCCTCGACCGGCTCGGTCTCTCGACGAATCGGAGGCGTCTCGCGGGGGGGCTGATCGAGTGAGTCGTCCCCGACGTCGTCGTCCAGCGACTCGAGATAAGCAATGCGATCTTCGGTGTGGGGATGCGGGCGCAAAATGGAGGGCTGAGAACGCTGATCACCGGGCAACATCATGTGCCGGAGGAGGCTCGAATTGTAGTATTCGAGTTTCTGGAGTCCCTCGGCCAATCCCCGAGGATCGCCCGTCAGTTCAACGGCCTGCCGGTCGGCCTCGAACTCGCGAGTGCGCGAGAGCGCCAACTGCAGGAGCCTGCTGACGGGGGCGGCGAGCAAGATCAAGACGACCCACCACGAAATCGTGACGCGTCCCATCAGCAGGAGAGGGAGATCGAACAGCAACAGGAGCTTGCTCATCTCCATACACCTGGGGCCAAGCGCCGGAGAGGCGGGAGCGTGTGCCATTAGATGGTGATATTCCTCCCGAGTTCTTCGGCTTCTTCGTCGGAGACGTCCTCCATCTCCTCGAGGGGGACGGGGACGTCGAGCCCCCGCTGGACGGCGGGCCGTTCGAACATGCGATCGCACCACTCATCCAGATGGGGAAAGTTGTCGAGCGGGATGCCCGCCCAGTTGTGAAAACGCACCCAGGGATACGTGGCGATATCGGCGATCGAATAGTCGTCGACCAGGTAGTCTCGCTCCTCGAGCTGCTCCTCGAGGACCCCGTAGAGTCGACGTGTCTCCTTCTGGTAGCGCTCGATCGCGTAGTCGATCGTCTCGGGAGCGTAGTGCAAAAAGACGTGCGCCTGCCCTTGCATCGGCCCGACGCCCGCCATCTGGAACATGAGCCACTGGACGACTCGGGAACGCTCCAGCGAATCGTCGGGGAGGAGCTGGCCGGTCTTATCGGCCAGATACATCAGGATGGCACCCGACTCGAAGACGCGGTGGTCGTCGGCGTCCTGGTCGATGATGGCCGGAATGCGGCCGTTGGGATTGATCTCGAGATACCAGTCTTCCTTTTGTTCGCCCTCGGAGAGGTCGATATGATGGACCTCGTAGTCGAGTCCCATCTCCTCGAGGGCGATGGAGGCCTTGTGGCCGTTGGGCGTCTCAGCCGTGTAGAGTTCGATCATGGGTCATATCCTCGATGTGGCGTCGGCATGATGGGTTCTCGTCATCTCCCGAGTAATGCACGCGAACGTCGCTCGTTTCAACGTGCCCCTCCATGATATATACGCCACTGCATCTCTCCCGTCCATTCGCGATCGCGCCGAGAGATGATATGGTCATCGACGTTCGATACGCTCGAGATCGAGCTGATTCGTTCACTTCTCTACTTGCCATCACGTCATGAGACGGACGCTTCGCCTCCTCAAACACGGTCTCGCCAGTTTCGGACACACGCTGTGGCGTCGAGCTCGCGGCAACCCCCAGGTCGAGCGCTGGCCATTCACCTTCGAGGTCCTGTGGGGGATGACCCGCCGCAACCTCTTTGCGTCGAGGGGATTGTCGCCCCAGGAGTTGCGACGGCGCCAGGAAGAGCTGGCGCGTGAGCCCGATCTCCCGCTCGATCGGCAATCGGAGAGCATCGAGGGCATCGACGTCGAGTGGTTCCGGCCGCCCGGGACGTCGATCGAGACGGACGAGCCCCTGCTCGTGTATCTTCACGGGGGAGGATACGTCTTCGGGTCCCCGAACACGCACGCCTCGCTGATCGGACGACTGGCGACGGCCATGGATCGGCCTGCCGTCGGCATCGATTACGCACTCGCCCCAGAGCACGCGATACACGAGGCGAGAGACGAGGTCGTCGACGTCTGGAATGGCATTCTCGAGCGGGGATGGCGGAGCGAGCAGCTCACGATGGCGGGCGACTCGGCCGGTGGGGGACTGGCCCTCTCGTCATGTGTGGCGCTCCGGGAGCGCGATCGCCCGCTGCCCGCCCGACTGGCGCTCCTGTCGCCCTGGGTCGATCTCAACTGCGACTCGACCTCCTACGACGTCTACACCGACGTCGATCTCGGGACGGCGGAGATGTTTCGCGAAGTCGCCGAACTCGTCGTTGGCGATCGATCGCCAGACGACCCGGTACTTTCGCCGATTTACGCCGATCTCTCGGGGTTGCCCCCCACACTCATCCACGTCGGCGGGCTCGAGCTCATTCGGGACGACTGTCGGCGACTCGCCGAACGACTCGACGCCCAGGACGTCGATGTCGAGTTCGATACGTGGCCCGACATGATCCACGGTTTTCACATGTTCGATCGGTTCCTGTCCGAAGCCGAGGAAGCCGTCGAAGACGTCGGAACGTTTCTGCGATGAGCCGGGGGCCTATCTCTTCCCGGTGGGGGAGGCTCTCGCACGAGAGCATGGGCAGAATCGAAGGGGAAGGACCCGGGAGGCAAGAGGTTTAATTCATCCCGAGCTCTTTGCGAAGTTTGTCGCGCTGATATTCGGCGATGCTGGAGCTCGATCCATCGGGGAATCGGGAGAGATAGTCGTCGTATGCCTTCATCGCTTCGCGCGACTGACCCAGCTTGCGGTGAGCCATGCCCAGCCCGATGTAGGCATCCCCATGATCCGGATTGTTCTCGATGGCCTGCTGGAACTTGGAGATGGCCTTCTGAGGCTGACCGGTATCGATCAGAGCCCACCCGAGCCCCGTCAGAGCCTCGACGTTGCCGGGAGACTGTTTCAGCACGCGACCATACAGTTGACGAGCCCTTGACGAACGGCCATCCGACTGGGCGCGGTCGGCCTGTTTGAGACGAACAGCCGGACGATTGGCTTGTCGTTGTTCTTGTTCCTGCTCCTTCGCCTGTTCAGTGGCCTGCTCGTGTCCGGCATCGACGGCTGAGACAAGCGTATGGCCGGCGCGCTCGAGGACCGGTGCGATGGCCTTCGCCTCTGCCTTTTGGCGAGCACTCGTTCGAGCCTCGTGAAGGGCATCGCCCGATGTGACGAGGACGTCGGAGAGCGAACTGTCCGAGGGACCTCCCTGATCGTCCGCCTCGTCAGCCGACGACGATTCGGCGGTCGGCTGACGTTCCGCCTGTTGGCCGTCGCCCCACCATTGTTGAAGCGTCGAGGGCTGGAACATGTAATAGCTGCCTCCTCCCACGAGCAGGAGGATGGCCGCCACGGCGAGTGAGGTGCCCCATCCACCGCCTCGACCGAAGTCATCGGCATAGAGTTCGTCTTCGAACGCCTCGTCGGGGGCCCCCGAGTCGTCATCCCCGCCGCCGCCCATGGACCACTCTTCGTCGGAATTGGGGGCCGAGGTATCGGAGGAGGACTCCCCTCCAAACATCCCCGTCTCGAGCTGGACGTTGTCGTCTTCGCCAGAAGAGTCGCCGCTCGTCCGATCACGAGAAGCTCCACGATGTGCCGGTGGGTTGGACGAAGCCGAAGCGCGTCGCGACCGCCTGTTGTCGTCCGTCGGCGAGGGCGGGAGCTCGCCGGGACCCTGGTCGGTCCGAGAGGATGCCTCGCCCTTCGACGGCTCGCTCTGTTGTCGAGCTGATGGAGACGGAGAAGGGCGCTGTCGGTTGGAATCAGAGTTCGACTCCCGACCGTCTCCGTTGTGTTCGAACTGATCGAGTGTCTCCAGGCGGGAGCGGACGTTGTCCCCGACCTGGTCGTCGGGGCCCCGTACCGCCCGATCGGCCTCGAGCGACGAGACGTTGTCAGCGGCCTGAAAAATCGGGCGAAATTCTCCGATCGTCCCGAGCGTGGTCCACTTGTCACCCGTGCGCGAAATCTCCCACGTCTGATCGATCTCGCGCTCGACGATCCACTCGTGAAGCGTATCGAAAGTCTGAAGGTATCGAATATCCCCGGTCTCGGGATGGCGTACCATCCAACGCCGCTCGTTCTCTTGGCTCAATCCCGTGCCGGGACCGAATTTGAAGAGATGCTGACAGGAGTGACACTGGAGGGTCGTCGTCCCCGACTGGAGACGAGTCCCGTCGACCTCGTAGAGAGTTTCACATTGTGGGCACTGAATTTCCATCGAGTCTGTCACATGTGAGGGAGAACCTCAGCCATTCCCCTGAGATTGGGCGCTCGCTTCGGCATTCGAACTGGAAGACGAATCGTCCGAGCCAGCATCGGGAGCAGTCTCGTCGGCCACTCCCGGTGGGACCGTTCCCGGCTTCCGATCGTTCGAGCTCCCCGGAGGCTGTGTTCCGTCGGACGGCCCTTGTTGCCGCAGTGTCTGGGCGCGCTCGCGGTGCGTTTCGGCCTTGTCGTCATTCCCCATTTTATCGTGGACTTTACCGAGCAGATCGTAGGTTTCGGGACGTTTGGGGTCGATGAGTTTGGCCACGTCGAGCTTGTCGGCGGCGGTCTTGAGACGATTGGCACGCATGGAACGACGAGCTGCCTCGAGCACCCGATCGACTTCGACCTCGTCGTTCTTCTTCGACGAGTCGCCCCCGGTCTTTTCGTCGGATGGAGTCGCTGAGCCGGAGGGGGACTGTTCGGAGCCCGTCGGCGTCGAGTCGTCGGCGGCTCGATCGGGGGCCCGGGCGGTCGAAGAGGCCTGAGAGGTTCCCGCGACGCTCGGGAGGAATCCGGAAAAATCATAGGTATCGGAGACCTGGAGGCCCACTCCCATCGCAATGAACATCAGCGTGAAGAACGCACCGTAGAGGAAGCGATCGTCGAGCCCTTCGTCGCGCTCTTTTTCGGGGAGTTCGTAGCCGTTCGCCGGATTTTGGCTCGGTTGAGCGTCGGTATCGTCGGATGGGCTCGCCTCTTTGCTGGATGAAGCATCCGAGTCCGCGATCGACTGCGCGAACTCCTCCGGATCGTCATCGGGGAGTCCGTCCATGTCTCCGGGATCGAAGCTGCCCGATGTCGAGGGCGACGAGGGGTCCGGAGCGGACGTGGAGCTCGATCGGTCGGGATGGCCCGGAGAAGCAGGCTGTTCGGGAGGAGGCGACGCAGAAGCATCCGAGTCGGGGCGACCGGGCGATGCCGGCTGCCGAGCCGCCGACGACGAGTCGGCTGTCGGATCGGAAGCGCCGTCCTCCCCAACGAACTGGGGGAGCTCGTCGAAATCGTAGAAAGTCGAGCCGTCGGGCGATACCTGATATTCGTCCCGGTCGCCGCGATCTTCGAGCCACGCTTCGAGGGCTTCGGTGTCGGGAAATTCGTAGGTGAGTCCGACGTCGGTCTGGAGCTTCCAGGGGCCATCGTAGTCGGGATCGAAGTCTCCGACATGGTCGACCGCCGAGGAGTCGCCTGGGGAGTCGTCGACCGACAGTCGGGCCTCGGAGGTGTCGTCGAGGCCAGAGCCTCCGTCTCTCGCGTCGGGCCCCGTCCGGTCGTCTCGGGTCAGATCGGCGGAATCGTCCTCCTGCCGGGAAGGAACTGCCGCCCCCTCTTCGGAGGTCTGAGCGTCGGAGGACGGGGCCGGCGCCTCCAGCGAGACGGACTCACTCGGGGATCGTTCCCGTTCTGCCTCGTCTTCGGGAGCGTACGCATCTAGACTCGGGCCGGACTGTCCGGAAGGGGTCGGTTCCGACGTGGGCAGCGCATCGAAGCTTCGATCCGAGGCCGGCGGTGAAGACTCTCGCTCTCGATGGGAATCGGAGCCATCGGCGGCGTTGGAATTGATGTCGACCCCGTCAGCTTCGGCAGAACTCTCCGACTGCGAACCAAAGGCCTGGCCGACAATATCGTCGTCGACGAGTTCGGTTTCGGCCTCCTGCATGTCTGGCTCGCCTCCACTCATCGCCTGGTCGAAGGCATCTTCGACGGCGTCGTGTTGCATGAAATCGGGCATCTCGTCGGACGACATGACCTCGGTGGTGGCGGCATCTTCGGCGTCTGCGCCGGGAGTCTCGTTGGGACTGCCTCCCGAAGCCTGGGCATGGGCTCCGCTCGACTCTCGATCGTATCTCGGCTCCGAATTGCTCGACGCCGATGCCGAATATGGCTTCGGAGATCGATCGCCTTCGGCTCGTTTGGATGATTCGTCAGGATAGACGACAAACGAGTGACCACACTGGGGACAACTGATCTTACCCCCGGAATCTGGCACTTTGCCGTCTTTGACCCGATATTGAGATTGACATTCGGGGCACTGGACAATCATATCGAGTCCACTCCGCGCTCGATGGGGGATTGAAGGATGACTGAGCGTCTGGATCCTGACGTCTCAACCGTGGTCAACCCGCTCAATGACGGGCCAGTGGGCCACGGCATTAAATCACACGATCTGCTGAGACGCAAGACGACGAACCCGGGCGACCGGGGCGACCGTACTAGAGGTACAAGCAGTACATTCGTGGTTCGATCTCCGTCAGGTCACCTCGCTCGTCTCGGTCCGGAGTCGCTCGATGATGTATCAGCAAGGGAGTTCATGGGACATGTAGAGGCGCTCTCGGGCGCAGGAGAGACGAGTCGTAGTTGCCCGGAGCGCCTTAGATCATGGCTCCGAGATGCCCTTGCCGTCCTCTGGAAGTCGACTCTCAGTCGGCTGACGTCTGGGTAGAATACGCCCTCGTTACTCACTCTACCCAGGAGAGGGCGCTCGTATGAGCGACCGGAGCCATCGTATCGGAGGTACAGACGACAACTT
>JAQCND010000152.1 GCA_028274765.1 Bradymonadaceae bacterium | reverse complement strand
TGTGCTACGTCCGAGCGAACGACGCTCGAGGGACGCAGCTGTTCGACGTTCGAGACGATTCGGAGCTGCAGCGCAATCGTTGGCCGCCGGCCTCATCTAAAACGCAGGCCTGCGTCATCGAGACGCTCCGAACGCGCTGGCACCTGCGCCGCATCTATTCCACACTTCGTCATACGTACGGTTCTCGACGAAACGCCCGGCGGTCGAACCGTGCGTGACGAGGGCGAGCTCCCTCGAGACACGAAGCGAGACATACTCCTATACCAGAACCTCATCATGACAGACGACAAGACGTCGAATTCGAGCTGGGGGATCAGCACGACTGCCATCCAGTGGTTCGCCGTGATCTGGATCGCGATCGGAATGGCAATGTCGTACTGGGGCATCGACGTCCGCGGCTACTTTGTGAATCGGTTCAAACAGTATGGGGGAGATGAAGCAGCCGATTCCCGCTCCAACAAGGTGGACGATACAGGCGGCTCCGACACACGCTCGTGGTCCGCCCCGGAGCCCGTGGACGTCACCCAACCCGACGACGAGTCCCAACGATCGCTGACGCTCACCGAGGCCATGCGCCTCCCCCAATGTGCTGAGATCTTCGAGCCCGAGGGCTCGCCCGCCGAGTCATTCCCCGTGCCCAAACGCAAACGGGCCCGAGTGCTCGCCGGATGTCGTCCCGAAGCGTACCGACGAGACGACGAGGGCCGGCGATGGATCGCTTATGCGATTCCCAACGACGCTCCTTCGGGGACCGATCTCCGCATTCTCTACTACGATCGCGAGGGCGCGCTCAACTGGTCTCATCGGCTCGACCGAACCGACCACGCCAACCACTTCGAGGCCAACGTCCGGGAGTCGTTTGTCGTCCCCCTGTTGCCTCACGTCGTGTGTGGCGGGACGCTCTGGGCGGGCGCCACGCAGGTGGCCTGTCTCGGCGCCCAAAACGGCGAACGCGAATGGCAGGGCGAGCTGGCGTTCTGGTCGGGGATGCCCCTCCGTGGACACGAGACGAGCCTCGTCGGGGCCGACATCTCGGGGTTGACCCAACGATACCCCTATTCGGGGGTCGAGATGGAGCGTCGCGAGTTCGAGGCTCGAGGTGGACACGCCGGCCTCTATCTATACGGTCCCAACCACCTTCTACTTGCTCCCGATGGCGGAGGGCCCAAGCGATTGACGGCTTACACCTTCGACAGATTCGAGCGCCAGTGGCGGACGAAACTCCCCGGACATCCCGATTCGAACTACAACGACGGCGTCTTCCCCGAGCTCGATATCGCCGTCCTCAAGATCGACGAAACGATCTACGGCCTCGATCTGTCGGACGGCTCCGTCCGATGGGCCCACGAGACCCGAGACCGATCGCCGATCGTCGCCCTCGATGAGACGCTCTACATGCTGGTGCGCCGAGATGACGAAGACAATCTCCTCTACGCCCTGAAGCCGCAGTCGGGCGAGGTCCAGTGGCACGCTCCCGTCCCCACGGGCATGATTCATCTGCACGCCGTCGAGGGGAAACTCATACTGAGAAGCATCCGTGCCGTGCGACGCGTCGAACGCAATCCATGAACGAATCGGACAACAACGGGGTGAAGACGGCGGACAACCGTGGAGAACATCCGTCGGACGATGGCGAAGCACGGGCACGGTCGCTGGTCCGCGAGATGGTCGCGATGGTCGGCACCGCTTTCGTGCTGGTACTGGCGGCGACGATCGCGGCTCAGTATGTCGCCCTCGTCTCGAGCAGTCTCTATCTGATCGTTGCCCTCGTTTTTCTATACTTACCCAACTGGTGGCTCGACCGCGAGGGGCTCGACTTTGAGCGCTTCGGACTGGTGTTTCAGCCCCTCGGTCGGGGATTGGCCTGGGGACTCGGGGCCACCCTCGTGACACTGTTCCCCTTTGCCGGGGGATACTGGTTCTGGGAGACTCAAATTCTCGACCGGCAGTTTGTGTTTCAGTCCGACAACCTCTCGAAGTGGTCCCCCCAGCTTCGAGGACGTCCTGATCGATGGGGAGAACAGCCGGGGGTCTGGGTATGGGTCGAACAGCGACAGCTACATGTTGGACTCCGGGCCGAGATTCGACGCCCGATGACCCTCCAGCTCGAAGCCGATCGCTCGGCCGCACTGGCCACGCGGGGCGAGTCCGCCGTGTACCGTGAGACGGAGGAGGCGAGGCCTGACGAGCGAGGTTCGGCAAACGCTCGATGGCGCCTCGAGGTCCCCGCCGATGCGAGAGGCGAGGTCGTCGTCGAACGAGCGTCGCCCGGGATGCAAAGCTATCCCGAACGCCTCGACGTCTCAATCGTCTCCTCCGATCGACTCCCCATCCGCGCCGGTCCCCGAGAGACCGAGCGCTCCTCGGGCGATGCGACGTTCGCCAGGGGCTGGCGGTGGATTGGACTCTGGCTACTCACCCAGATTTTTTTCATCGCCCTTCCGGAGGAGTATTTCTACCGCGGTTACCTCCAGACTCGGATGGCCGATTGGCTGAAAGCGCGGCGCGAGGCACGGGGGGCATCCGGTCGAGTTCGATCGTTCTGGGGAATCTCCGAGGCCAATGGGCTCGCCAGTCTCGTCTTCGGGCTGGGCCATCTACTGATTCCGGTCGGAGGCGCCATTCTGGTGACACGGGCGAGTGTTTTCTTTCCGGCTCTCGTCTTCGGATGGCTCCGCGATCGCACGGGATCGATCACGGCGCCCATCGTCTACCACGCGGCGTGCAACGTGATGGTGCTCGTGGCCGCTCCGCACTTTTTTTGAGACGAGTTCGAACAAAAGGGAAGGGAACGAACGTCCATTCGGGGGCAAAGCTACGAGCTTCGGAGTATGGGCTCGAGGTGTCGTCGTTGCATCTGGCCCCACGGCAAAATAAGAGGGATAGACGCCCCCCTCCTCCTCGATGACTCGGTGGATACTGCCCTGCATCGTCTTGGTACTGAGCGAAGAGGTCTCTCCCTCGACGCGAACCGTTCATCTCCAATTCGATATACCTCTCCCTGACCCCCTCCGGAGCGTCCTCGCACCTGCGAGAAGACGCGATATCCATCCGCCCGCCGACAGCCGTCCATAGGAGCAGACCATTGTCGATGTATTGGCTCTCGGAGCCGTTCGCTACACATCGCTCCCCCCCTTCCGGCCACCTGCAGCTCGCCGCCCGGCCCCCTCCATGTACGATCGCCGGCAGTATGGGGCGATATGTTGTGTCACAGGGCGGCCTCTCCTCCGTACTCGGAGACTCGTTCGTGCATGCGGGTTGCATTCTAGAGGCAGGTGATCCTAGGTATCGCGTTCGCCTCGCGGCGAGTCTCGTTCGCTTCGTTGCTTCGCGTGCTCGACCCCTTGTTCCCATGGATTCTCCACGCGTCTTGTTTCTGGCGGATCAGTTCGACGATGTCGCCCGCGATGATCTGGATGGTCACCCGGGTGGAGCCGAACTGACGGATGCGGCTGCGATCGAGGCATCGCCCTGGCCGGTCGAACAACTCCGGGCTTCCGAGTGGTCGCCCGGCGCGCTCGACGACTTCGATCTCCACGTCATTGGCAACCTCGAGACGGCTCCGAACGCCTTGCTCGAGGCGCTGTGTAAGCGAGGACGCCACGTCCTCTTCGAACACGACGTCCGCATCTGTCACTGGCGTGGCAACTTCCCGGCGGCGGGCGAACCCGTCCACCGTCACGCCCAGCGATGTCTCTGCCCGCATCGTCGCTGGCGTCGCCTCTTCGAGACGGCGATGGGGACGATTTTTTTGACGCACCGTCAGATGCGAGTGTACCTCGACAATCCGTGGTTCGAGCCGTCCCGGACCGCTGTGCTCGGCTCGTCGCTGATGAACGAGGACTTCTTCGAGCGGGTCGATCGAGCTCAAACCCGAGATCGTGAATGCGACATCGAGGCGGCCATCCTCGGCTCGGGCCATCAAATCAAGGGGACAGACCCGGCCCGTCGATTCTGCCGTGAGCACGGCGTCGACCCCTTCGTCATCGAGGGGCTCGGCCCCGAGGAGGTCCTCGACATCCTCGAACGAACACAGACCTTCGTCTATCTGCCGAAGGCGCTGGAGCCGGCCGGTCGCATGCTGCTGGAATCGCGATTTCTCGGCTGCGAGGTCATCGCCAACGCCCACACGGGGGTCTGTGGCGAATCGTGGTGGCATCTCGACGACGAGCAGGCGCTGGAGGTCACTCGCGATGCGCCGAAGCGATTCTGGCGATTGATCCGGCGATTCATCCGTGAAAAGGAGGCTCCGACGACCTCGACGCCGGAGGGTGACGGTTGGCTGGCGAGGATCGTCGGCTCGTCGGCTCGCGAGGCGCCGACGCTGGAGACCGACGGCGAGACGATCCTGACCTCGAGCTTGTGACGATCGGGGTCTCCCCTCGTTCGCTCCCCGACGACTCGTTCGTGTCGCAACCCCACCGGATATCATCTCTGATGCGATGGCTTCGACTCTCACCGACTGACTCGACGTGACGACCGATCCGGACGACAACGCCAGCCCCGACGACGGGAAAGGGGGCGGAGACGACGGAGGATTGTTTGCCGAGAGCGTGCAGGGGCTGTTCTGGTCGGCCGTCGACCGCGGCGTCGGCGAGATCATCTCCGTACTGGTCCACATCGCGCTGGCCCGTCTGCTGATTCCCAAGCACTTCGGGCTGGTGGCGATGGCTCGGGTGGGCGTGACGTTTATCGACCTCTTTCGCGATCAGGGATTCGAGGACGCCATCGTTCAGCGCGACAATCTCGAGGCAGACCACATCGATGTGGCCTTCTGGACGCTCCTCGGCCTCGGCATCGTGCTCGCGATCTTGGGAGGCTTCGCTTCGCCGCTGATCGCGTGGTTCTTCAAGGAACCCAAACTCGAATACGTCTTCTTTGCGCTGGTGATGATGGTGCCGATCTCCAGCACCACCAGCCTCCCGAACGCCCTGCTGAAGCGCGAGATGCGCTTCAAGATACTCTCGATCCGGTCGCTCTTTGCCGTCCTCGTCGGCGGTTCGGTCGCCATCGGGCTGGCGCTGACGCTGCCCGAGGAGCACGGCGTCTGGGCGCTGGTCGGCAAGAGTCTGTCGGCGGTCGTCACCGAGGCGCTCGTCCTCTGGATTGCGATCGACTGGCGGCCGAGCTTCAACTACTCGATCCCCCACTTCAAGGACCTCTTTTCGTTCGGCGTCAACATCACCGGCGCCCGGATCGTCAACTACTTCAACCGCCAGCTCGACGACATCCTCATCGGGCGGTTTCTCGGCTCCGAGATGCTCGGCTACTACTCGGTGGCCTACGAGATTCTACGTGGGATGACGACGCTGCTGTCGCGCACCGTCAGTTCGGTGGCGATGCCGGCGTTCGCCAAGCTGCAAAACGACCTGGACCGCATGCGCGAGGCCTTCATCGGCGCGGTCAAGACGTCGAGCATCGTGGCGTTTCCGTTCTTCTTTCTCTTCATCGGCGTCGCCCCCGAGCTGATGCAGCTCGCCTACGGCCCCAAATGGGAGCCGGCCATCCCCGTGGCCCGCGTTCTGGCCGCAATTGGTATCTTACAGGCGGTGACGTTGATCAATCCGCCGTTGATCAAGGCCTGCGACAAGCCGTCGTGGGAGTTCGGGCTGTCGGCGCTCAATACCGTGGGTAACGTCATCGGCTTCTCGATCGCCGTCCAGTACGGCATCATGGAGGTGGCGTTGGCCTACGTACTCCGCGGCTATCTGGTCAGTCCCATCAAACTCTGGGCCGTCCACACGTTGATCGAGTATCGCGTCTCCCGCTATCTGAAGGTCATCGGCTTCGCCGTGCTCGGGTGTACGCTCATGTTCGGC
>JAQCND010000132.1 GCA_028274765.1 Bradymonadaceae bacterium | reverse complement strand
CGCTGCTCACTCGCCCCGTCTCCGGTTGAAATCGGCTCTCGCCATCCGAGGAGAGCAGTTCTTTGGCCCACTCACCGAGTGCTCTCCCCCATCCTGTCGAACGAGTCCCCGTTCGGTATTGCATCTCGAAGAGGGCAAACCACAATCCCGCTCCGAAGGTAAAGCCGTACTGCGAGGCGGGTTCTGTCGACGGAGTCACTCGAATCGACTCGCGAGTCGTCATCGACCAGCGCTCCCCCGCTGCGCGGTCGGCCAGACGAGCGGGCAGTCCGGGCTGTCGCTCGGGAGCGCCGACGTCGGAGGCGATCGTGGCGAATGCATCCGTGTGAATTGGACAGAATCGCCCCTCGGGGGTCCCCGGGGTTTGCCAGCGTCGATAGGCCGTGATGATCGTGCTCACGAGCCGATCGTCGCCATCGATGACGATGGGAGCGGGCTCGCCCTCGAAACAATCGACGAGTTCGTCCTGCTGATCGGCTTCTTCGCGCCAGTGGAGGAGCCTCGCGCCCGTATCCGACCAGTCGAGATCGGAGTCGTTGGCGGTTATCACGGCCCAGTCGAAATGTTCGTCGTCTGCCTCGGACACGCGCCCTCCTTGCATCGTCGAGATTCACGGCGTCTCCATATCGGGGGCCATGCTATCGAGAACGATTCAAAATACAAACGCGGTGGAACGAGGAGAGTGCCATCGGGGTCCGCTCGGATACCGTGGGAGACGCCGTGGCATAACGCTTGCGATCGACTCGATGATCGGCCGGCGGGGCCGCCGGCGTTCCCAACCACACGTCGTCGAGATCCCACGGACCTGATCCACCCCCGTGCCCCGACAACCTGTAGGTGGCTCCCAACAGCTTCATGTTTCGTGGCGTGTCACCGAATGATATCCGCTTGGGAGGGGTGAGACGACCCGTCAACTCCGAGCTGAACCTGCGGCTGACGATGGCACTCGAACGAAGGGACGAAACACGAGCACCTGCATGAGAACGTGCGAGAGCTGAGACAGGGACTGTTCTCGATCTCGATCAGCAAAACCCGCTCGGAACGTGACATCCGAGCGGGTCGAAGGGAGACGACTGAGTGAGAGAGCCCGTTATTGTTCGAGCGTCGACGATATGATGTCGACCAGCTCCTGTTCTGGGACGTCGCTGGTCATCGTGTACGTGACGCCGTTGTCTCGCATGATGGCGACCCCGTATCCCTCGTTGTTAAGGAGCGCAATCTCACGTCCGGCGACCTCTCGAACCTGCCGACTCGGGACTTCGAAGTCGTCGCCCCGAAACATCATGACGCTGAGCCGCGCGTCATCGATGTCGTACGACAGATACGCCGCGCGATTGCTGTGGACGTGTGCGATGCGACCGCCAACCAGATCGACATCACCCTGATGGAAATCGGGCAGCCGTACGGGAAATTCGACCTTGTCTCGAAACCAGCCCTTGACCTGCTCGGCACCGGGCCCCGAGACCTCGACGGGGAAACTGTCCTGGTGCCAGTCGATCGTCTGCTCGACGACGGGCTGGGGACCACTCGATGCGGGCGCCACCGTCATCGAGGGCACGAACCACACCACCATCGCGACGCCGGCCGCCAGCGACGCCGAGGCGGCTGCATAATGGAGGGGGCCTCGTCGACTCTGGCGCTCCACCTCTTCGTCGTCCCCCGAGGACTGTGCCTCTTCTTCGAGACACTCCATCAGGTCCGATTTGAAGTCTTTCGGGGCCGAAGGTTCGGAGAGAGCTTCGCGGAAGGCCTCCTGACACTGGACCTCGCGCTGGACGCGACGTCGGCATTCCTCGCACGAGGAGAGATGGGCCTCCATGTCGGCCGTCTCTCGCTCGTCGAACTCCCCGTCGACATAAGCGCCGATGAATGGGCGGAAATCGTCGCAGTTCATCACAAATCTCGTCTGTTGAAAGTCGTCTCCCAGCCGGGTCGATGATGCTCGTGCCAACCATCCCTCTCGCCATGTTGACGGCGTCGAGAGGGGGACTCCGGGCCATTGATCGCGGCAATCTGACGACGGCCACGCGAGCGACGCGGCCCGACCGCGCCATCGAGCCCGAGGTTCGACTCAGCTCGCCGCTTCTTTCTCGCGGCGATATTCGTTGAGATCGGTCGTCTTGTCGGACTCGTCCTCGTCCTCCGAGGCTTCGGCGTCGTCGCCCTCATCTTCGTCGTCCGCCTCCGAGACATAGCCCTCGTCCTCGGCGTAATCGGAGAGCTGCTCGCGCAACATGCGTCGGCCGCGATAGAGCCGGCTCATCACCGTGCCGATCGGACAGTCCATAATGTCGGCGATTTCCTTGTACTGAAAATCCTGCAGGTCAGCCAAGAGAACGGCCATCCGAAAGTCGACCGGAACCTCCTCGAGGGCGTCGCTGACCTCGTCGCTGAACATCTTGAAGTACAGCTCGTCCTCGTCGTCGATCTCGTCGACGAAGGGATGCTGGTCGTCGGCTTCCGCGCGCTCTTCGAGTGGGCGGTGGTTCTCTTCGTCGACTAGATACTCTTCGCGACGCTGATCTTTCCGGTACCGGTTGATGAACGTGTTATGCATGATTTTAAACAACCATGCTTTACAGTTCGTCCCGTTTTCGTACTTGTCGAAGTACCGGTACGCCTTGAGCATCGTCTCTTGGACGAGATCTTCGGC
>JAQCND010000482.1 GCA_028274765.1 Bradymonadaceae bacterium | reverse complement strand
GAGGCGTTCAGTCACATGTTTCCCCACCGAGGTTACACGATATGACACAATCGAATCGACTCCGCGACATCAAATCGGATCTGCAAGAAGCCATGAAGGACCGCGACAACGACAAGGTCGCCACCCTGAGGATGCTCGTCTCGAGCCTCAACAACGCCGAAATCGACAAGGGGCGCGAGCTAAACGACGACGAGGTCGTCGAGGTCCTCTCTAAAGAGGCCAAACAGCGCCGCGAATCCATTGAAGCCT
Organism: Bradymonadaceae bacterium; assembly: GCA_028274765.1. GTDB lineage: Bacteria > Myxococcota_A > Bradymonadia > Bradymonadales > Bradymonadaceae > CAJXPB01. Next base: position 8,257 of record JAQCND010000482.1, on the reverse strand, counting down.
ACCGTGACGGCGGACGCGAGGAACTCGCCGAACAGGAGGAGGCCGAGCTCGAGCTGATTCAGCAATATCTTCCCGAGCCCTTTTCAGACGAAGAGGTCGAGGCGTTCGTCGAGGACGTCATCGAGGAGACTGGCGCCGAGACCATGCAGGACATGGGCCGCGTGATGGGCCGCGTGATGCCCGAGCTCAAGGGGCGTTACGACGGTTCGAAGGCGCGCGAGATCGTCGAAGACAAGCTCGGCTAAACAGCTCCCCCCGAAGCAAGCCGGTCGCTCGCGCCTGTCTCGGATCCCTCGCTCGAGAGCTCTACGTTCGAGAGGTTCGAGCCCCCGATAAGGCTGCGTTTCAACACCTCTCAGCCCAAGGACCGTTCGTGCTCCGAGGTCGGAGCGTTCGGCACGTGGAACTCGGCGGGCTCGAGCATCTCGAAGATCTCGAGCGTACACTTCAGCCCGTTCTCGGGAAAGGCGATGGCATTGTCCTCGAACGTCCCCATGAAGAGAATGGGATCGGCCGAGCGATTGTAACCGAGCTCGACGAGCGTCCGTTCCGGAATGAACTCTTCATCGGAGATGTAGAGAGGCTCGGTGAGAATGTAGAACCCCTCATCCTCGACCGAGACGAGCGTCTCGACATACTCGGCCTCTCGGATCAGATATCCCTTGTCGTGGAACGACCACCGGTTGTGCTCGTTCGACGAGGGCAGCAACAACAGGGGTGGTCCCTGTTCGGAGTGATTGTGAAAATACACTAGCAGCTCTTCTCTCACCCATTGTTCTTTGTTCGGCAGTGGCTCGGTCGTCTTGTAGAGCCCACAGGGCGGGAGATCGGACTGATTGTCCATCGTCGTCTCGGCCTTGCGAGTGAGTGACGTCAGGGCGAGTCCTCCTCGTGTCGAACGTTCGTGTTATCGACCGCGGCCCCCGCTCCGCCCCGTTCGCTTCTTGTAGAGGCGCTCGGCGGCACGACTGATCTGGTGGGGAACCTCGCGGCTATCCTGCAACTTCTGAAGGTCGTCGTTGCGGAGGCGCTTGAGCAGGTCCATCGTATCCTGGACCGGCGTCTTGGGGTTGAACGCCAGGTTCTTGGCGACCTTGTAGTTCTGGGTCCACTCTTTGTTGTTGGCGATGTAACTGATCACGCCTTCGGGCAGGCTCTTTTTGGAGGCTAGTCGCACGGCGTCCGGCGTCTTGATGCGCGGACTCTCGATGGCCGCCATGTGGACCATTTTGTTGGGATCCTTGACGAGTTTCTTGACAGCCGCCCGGCTTCCGACCGTCGCGAGACGGATTTTCTCCGGGACGGTCATCTCCAGCAGCTCCCCCTCGGTGATGCCTCGTCGGCTCTCCTCTTCTTCGGCCTGCTCCTCGATCTTTTTGCGAAGTTTTTCCTTTTGAGAGCGCGTGAGGTTGTCGTTGTTCTCGATCTCCTCGAGTTTCATCTCCTCTTTGCTGGCGCTCTCCATCTCCTGCTGGAGGAGTTGGTTGAACGCCTCGTCGCTCATCCCTTCTTCGTCCTCGATCTCCTCGTTGTCGGCCTCCGACGCCTCGTCGCCAAACACCTCGGAGTCCGACTGGAGCGCACGCTCGACGCCGGGCAGTCCCGACAGCGAGACGTCGTTGCGCTGGGCCAGCTCCAGGAGCTGGTCCACCGTCGACATGCGAGCATTCGAGTTTTGATAGAGTTCTTCGATGATGTCGGGCGTATGCAGCGCCCGAACTTCGTTGGTGGCGATGAGCTCGCAGATCTCCGTGCTGGCGTCCCGGGCCAGACGGGCGAAGGTGTGATCGTCGCTGTGGTCGTTGCGAAGGAGCGTCTCGACGATCGTCGGCTCGTCGCCCCGTTGTTCGGCAATCCAGTCGAGCACGCCCACGTGCGCCTCGTCCTCGGCGGCTTCGACGACGACGTTTTGAGGCATGTCCTCGAGGGCGTCGGCCGCCGCGGAGCGGATGGATTCGTCGTCATCGAAGTGAAGCTGATAGAGCAGACGGATCGTCTGATCGGGAGGTGCAGGCGCCATCCCCTGGGCGGCCGCCTGCTTGAGTTTCTCGGGGGCCTCGGGCTCGACGTGTTTTCGAAGCTGGCTCGGAAAGGCCTCGAGCTCGAGCGGTTCCTGTTCGACAGATGTCGACATGATGTCAGTCACTCAAGTGGAGAGACGGCGCATGAATGCCTCGCATCTACATGTGTACCGTTGATGAGTCGTCCTTGGCAATACCTCGTCGACGTTGCCTCCACGCGAGCCCGATCAGCCCGAAGAGGACGAGCCAGTCTCCCGGCGGCCGACTCGAGCCGAGCGTATGACATCCCCCTCCATCGCCGTCATCGTCGCTCGACGACGAGCCTGCCGCCTCCGAAGGGGCGACATCCGCCCCGACCGTCGCGTCCGCCATTCCCGCATCCTCGGAGGGATCGTCATCGGTTGGAGCGCCTCCCGCATCTTGCGGCTCGCCGTCGGGGTCGGATTCGATCGTCCCCTCGAACGTCAATTCGGCCTCCGTGAAGGTGCGTCCCTTGCTCCCGACGCCGAGTGTCTTCAAACGGCCATCTTGGCCCTTCAACAGCGAGACGTATTGCCCGCCTTTGACGAGGGGTTGGAGTCGAACGACGCCATACAATCCCCCGCTCTCAGTGTCGACCACTCGGAGATACCTCTTGCGCTCCTTGGTGTAGCGAATCACCGTATACTTCTCGCCCACCATCACGGACTTCGGCGTCTCGAGCACGAGCTCCTGTTCGCCCTCGCCCTCTCCGACCGTCACCGAAGCGCGCCAGGCTTGCGTCCAGACTTCTTCGGCCTGTTCGTCGACGACGGCGAGACGTGTCTGAGTCGTCGAGGAGGACTGGGTGGTCCAGAGGATGTAGATGTTCTGATCGGGACCATGGACGACGTCGACCACGTTGCGATCGCTCCAGTTTTCACCGAGCGGCTCGAAGGCGCTGATCGACAATCGACCGTTGTACGTGTAGAAATTGACACCTTCGCCGGCCTGAGAGACGTTGTAAATCAGAAAGCGGCCGCTCGATTCGAGCGCAAACGCCCCTCCGGTCTTGCCGAACCCGGATCGATCGCCGATCGTCTGGGCCTTCGTGCGCAGTCGACCGTCGTCGGTCTGGTAGATCGAGGCGTAAGTGACGTCCTTTTGATCGAGGTTGCCAAACGAGAACTTTCCGATCGTCATGCCCAGCAGGTAGCCCGACGATTCGCTGTAAGCCAGCACCGCATTGGGATGCTGATACGTCCCTTTGAACGAGCTGGATGCGTCGATTTCGGTATCGGTGGTCAGCCATTGTTCGTTCCCTTCAGGCCCGATCCGCGCCATCATCCCCGCGACGTCGCCCTCACCGGCATCGGCTCGAAAGCCACGCAGGAAGAACCCTCCCTCTGGATGGGGGAGAGCCCCGATACACGCCGTTCCCTTGGGGCTGTGGCGATAGGGCCACGCCTGAGCCGAAGTCTCGTCCCCCGATCCGGAGACGATGATCACCATGCACTCCGGAGGGGGGCGTTCCTCGGCGCCCTCCTCTTTGGGAGGGGCGACCGTCCCGGCCAGGAGCGTCTTGCCCTGATAGTTGGATGTCAAAATCAACTGCCGAGGCGAAAAGACCTCGGGGACGTCGAACGAGCGATACTTGCTCGACGAGGCCTCGACCTCCGCTCGGGCCTCGGATGCGCCGACGGTGACGATCCAACCGACAAGCACCAGGCCACTGAGTATACAAGAGAGATGACGACGCATCATGATAGAACTCCCGGTGGATATCATTGTTGTTCATCTCGTCACTTTCGACCATTCACCGAAGCCCGTCAACTCCGGAAATCGACATCGCGCCAGCGCGTCGTGCCACGTCTCCTCGCCCCAGCCGGCCACGGCGAGTCGCTCGACGCCCCGGCGCAGACACTCGGCATACTCCTGTTTGACGGGCTCGAACCCGTGAGCCAAAATAGAGGCATTTCGCTTGCGCATGGCTTCGCGAAAATCCGTCTCCTCCTCGAGCTCGTGAAACGTCGATCCGAGCGAGTCGCCGTCGTGTTTGAGAAATTGCCAGGCCTGGGCGAGCGAGAGCTGACAGATGTCCTGATCGTCGCGGTCGACGATCTCGGTCATGTCGCCGGGGAGCTTGTCGACGGGAAAACAGGCCGTCTCGAGCCCGTACTCCTGATAGATGCGAAGCTGGGCGAGATACTCGATCGCTCGATAGAGTCGTCCGACAGCGTCGTCGTATGCCTCCTGTTCGACGCGACGGTCGGCATTGGCAACGACATCGGCGGCCAGTCCGAGATACATGTCTCGCTCGATCGCCTCGTGGAGATGGCGCTGGCGGATCGCTTCGCGTTCGTGGTGGTCGATGAAGTGTTGGCCGACGAACTCCGGCTCGATGGCCTCGTCGTCGCCGAGCCGCTGGAACGCCTCCATCGCCGTCTCGAGCTGAAAACGATCCCATGCCTCCAGCGCGGTAGCGGCCATCTCGATGAGATATCGGGCGCGTCCTCCATAGGGTAGGTGAATATCCGGCGTATCGGCGAGAGACGACGCCTTCTGACGAGCCGGGCCGTATGCCCCGTCGTTGAAGAGCCGAACGGCCTCCTGAATTTGTTCGAGTGCCTTGAGACGGCGACCGTAGACCGAATAGGTCATCTCGGTGCCGGGAATGACGTCGCCGCGATCGTTTCGCTCCCCGGTCACGTATCCGAGAATCTGCACGTCGAGGGCGTAGGCCGCATGAAAGAGGGCCACGCTCATCGGCTTCGATCCCTGAGTAAAGTCCGCCACGGCGTGTTCGACATGCCCTCCGTGGGTCTCGAGCGACGCCTGGATCAGTTCGCGACACGCCAGGTGGAGGCGCTCGACGTCGTCGACATGTTCGAGCCGTTCGTCGTCGGGGGCGTCGTATGTCCATCGCTCGGGCGGCGTCTCGTTGCAGGCGTCCCCCTCGTACAACTCGAGTCGCTCGACAATCTCCCGAACCTGCTCGTCGCGAATCGCCGCGGGAGCCAGAAAGACGACGTGGTCTGGATTGTACTGACGAATGGAGTGAACCAGCGATTCGATCGTCCCGGGCGAGGGGCCGACCGTGGCGAACATCAATCGTTTCATCGATTCAATGAGATGGTATTCATGACGTGCGAGCACGTGGCGAGTCGACGAGAGACGCATCCTCGGTTACCGGAGGCTCATCCTCCTCGTCGCCTCGGTGGAGTGCCACGCCATATCACGAATGCGCCTCGTTCGCATGCCTCGCGCTTCTCTCGCATGTACCGCCGCTCTCGCCGCAAGGGCTGACGGGTCACGCCCCCCCGAATCGCATGAGACATGGAGACCACACAGCGGGAACGCGTTCCTCGACGAGATGGGACTTCGATCGCTTCACTCCCCGATTGAGGTGGCACTGAAGCGACGGGCCATCAGGGTGATAACGTCCCCAAAGCGCATTCATTTCAAAAACATACAAATACGTTTTCACGAGGCGTCAACGGGCGTGAAATCCGGCTATCTTCTGGAGCGCCAACGGCTCGCCGGCTCGTGTCTGACTCGATGGAGCTCGAATGCAATTGCCGTCGTCGAGGAGAGCGTTCGCTTGTCCCCGAGAGAGGAGGCATCCTATCGTGCTCCGCACGTTCATCTGCCCTCTGACCCCAATCGCGTGATGCAGGACGCCATTGCCGATCTCCTTGCCGACTATCCAGTGACCGTCGAACGTCCCGTCTCCTGGGGCGAGATGGATGCCTTCCAGCACGTCAACAATGCTCGTTTTTTCCGGTACTTCGAGGACGCTCGTATCGCTTACTTCAAGGCGATGAACGTCTTCGATCGTCAGGGCCACTGGGGGAATCTCGCCCCCATTCTGGGTATGACCTCGTGCGATTTCAAAACACCGCTGGTTCATCCCGACACCATCCACATCGGCGCCCGCATCCTCGACATCGAGGAGGAACGCATGACGATGGAGCACGCCGTCGCCAGCGTCGATCAGGAGCGACTCGCCGCCGTCGGCGAAGCCGTGATCGTCGCCTACGACTACGAGCAAGAGAAGAAAGCCAACGTCCCGGAGATGTGGAGGAGCGCCATCGACCGCGTCGAAGAGGAGGGGACGGACGAGAGGGGAGTGACATGACTATCGATACGTTACGTCACCAGACGATGCGAGCCGACAGCCCCCTGGGCGACAGCGAGATCTCGGGTATCCCGGGCGTCGACGCCTGGGCAGGGAGAGCGCCGGTGAGGCTCCAGACGATCAGGCCCGAACCCGCGATGACGCTCGCCACCCCTGCGATGCCGAGCCCTTCGACCCAGCGTTGTTGACGACGAATATCGCGTTTCAACTCGCGATATCGGGGGCGACTCCCGCCTCGGGCCTCGCGCTCGAAGTCATCCCACGAATCGCCGAGATCCCCGTACGCGACCCCGGCGCCGACGAGAGCTCCCACGCCGAGAGTCGCCGTGCCAATGCCGAGCCAGCCAGTGACGCCGAGCCGTCCATCGCGAACAGGGGGAGGAGACGTGGCGAGACGGCGATCGACCATTTGTTTGCTCCGATCAATGACTCGACGCCCCAGGAGACTCGATCGTCGGGCCTCGAGTCGCTCATGTGCATGCACGGCCACCTGACTGCCGATGTCCAGCCCCTGGAAAGTCGTTCCGGTCTCGGAACCGAGTGATTTGAATGTCCAGTGTTGGCTACGAAACGCCCAGAGAAGTTCTCGAATACGTCGAGGTTGACCCGTCCGACTCCGGGCCATCGATGCGTTGTAGAGAAAGAGAGGATGTTTTTCGAGCGTATAGGCCCATTCGAAGAGTTCGGCGGCCCGCTCGAACCGTTGACGCTCGTAGGCCTCGACGCCTCGATCGAAGGCTTGCTGGGCCTGCTCCGTCTCGTCGCCATTCGACTCGGCCGAACGCCCGGATAAAGGGACCAGCCCCAGCGCGACGACGATCGTGCTACAGACGATCAGACGGGCTGCCCGCGAACACCGAGCCACAAGTGAGACTCCCGTATGAGCACTTTGGGTCGAGACTCGGGTTCGTATCGAACTCATTCGATGGGATAGACCTGTAGTGTCTCGTCGTTCGATTCGTCGTCGGGTGTCGATTCATCGCTCGAAGAGCTGGACGTGGGCCGGTTTGTCGAGCCGTCGTCCCTCGAGGGCTCCTGTGCCATATCACCATCGGGTCCGGCCTGTGAATCCCGACGACTCGAATCATCCATCGACGGAGCATTCGACCGCCCGTCGTATGTGGAACTCCGGACATCGAGAGCCCGAATTATCTGATGGTCGGTCTCCTCTTTCGACGCGTTGCTCGTGCTTCTCGTCCGAACACGATCCGAATCGGAGCGACTGCTGGTATCGAGATCGCGAGCCGGGCGAGTGTCCCCCCCATCTCGTGGTTCTCCGGAGACGACGGGAGACGTCGCCCCCTCGGTGCTTGCTCGCGTCCCTCCTCCGAACCACGCAACCCCCGCGACGAGTCCACCGAACAGTAAAAGCCCCCCTGCTCCCACCACCAGAGTCGCGCTCGTGCCTCGCGCCACGTCGTCTTCATCCGTTTCGTCCGTCCGTGTGGCTCGCTCATGCTCCTCGTGTTCCTCCTCGATTTCGGGCGCTTCGGGGGTCTGGGGCGGCTTCTCGACAGTTTGGGCCGTCTCCACCACCCCGTATTCAGTCGGAACGGGGGAATCACGCTCGACGGTCTCGACCGAGTCGTCGGGCATGCTCGCCGTCTCTTGCTCTCCGTCCCGTGAGACACGAGACTCCGCGGGGGAGCCTGTGTCGGCATCGCCTTCGCTCCACTCACCGGCGATGTCTTCTTCCATCGATGTCGGGAGACTCTCCTCGTTGCCGAGTAAATTAGAGGGGGCCCCGCCGGCGGTAAACCCCTGGGTGGGCGGGATCTCGCGAGCATCGGTGTGGCGCGCTTCCGACAAAATAGTCGAAGTGCCGCGATTTCGGGTCTCAGCCGAATCCGTCTCCTGGGAACTGTCGCTCGTCTCGCCCCAGGTGCGTGTCAGACGCTCTCGCATCAAGGGTTCGAAGCGTTCCCATCCCTGCTGCTTTCCCCCGAGCCGGAGCGGTGAATCGAATCCTTCGTCGTCCTGGATGGCCTCGATGGCATCTCGCACCTCGAGCACGTCGCCCGGTCGCCCCTCCGGCGACTTGGCCAGCATCGCCCCGAGCAGCTCGTCGAGTGTGTCGTGTTGCTCGTCGGAGGGCAGGACGTCGTTCAGGCGAGGCGGTTCGTGGCGGATGTGACGAAAC
>JAQCND010000116.1 GCA_028274765.1 Bradymonadaceae bacterium | reverse complement strand
ATCTTCCGCCCGATTTCACGATGATGGCCCGTCCGTGCCGCCTCTCCTCGGCTGTGTCTGCCATGCTCGTGGGTCTCCTCGTCGGTTGTAACGAAGCGAAGCCGAGCCACACCCCGATCGGCATCGGCTCGAGGGCGATGTTTAGCCCGCATTTCTCACGAGAAAGTAGAATCGGGCGGCGGGATCTGGTAAAAGGTTTGTAGCCGCAAACACTTACACCAGATGCCCGGACCGCCCGATGGATACACACTGTAACTCAGACAAGCTCGACTTCCAATCCTGTGGCAGCCGCGACGTGACCGCTCGTTTCGACGGGGGCCATATCACCTCGGACGCCGGCGTCTTGCTGCTTCGCGAGCTGGAGCGACGCTTTGGGCTGATCGAGCGTCTGGCCGAGTGTTTTGACGACCACCGCGATCCCGACTACGTCGAGCACACCGTCGAAGAGCTTCTACGCCAACGCATCTTCGGGCTCCTGCTCGGCTACGAAGCCATCAGCGACCACGACATGCTTCGACGAGACTCGGCTCTTGGTGTCGCCTGTGGCAAGACCGATCCCGAAGGGCTCGAGCGCCGCCAGCCCGCCGATGAGGGCGTCCCACTGGCTGGCAAGTCGACGCTGAATCGCCTCGAACAGGGCGTGCAATCGGGCCATCCCGAGCATCGCTACAAAGCAATCGTCGGGGACCTCGATCAGATCCAGAGTCTTCTGATCGACCTGTGGCTCGAGCATCTCGACGGACCTCCGGGGCGAGTGCTGCTCGATCTGGATGCCACCGACATCGACCTCCACGGCGACCAGGAGGATCGGTTCTATCACGGCTACTACGGGGACTACTGTTACTTGCCGCTGTATATCTTTGCCGGCGACTGGCTGCTCAGCTCCTGGCTTCGCTTCGCCGGCCAGGACGAGTCGGCCGGATGTCTGGCCCCCCTGGAGGTGATGGTCGAGCGCTTGCGCGACCGATACCCCGAGACGGAGGTGATCCTCCGGGCCGACTCGGGCTTTGCCCGGGAGCGGCTGATGCGATGGTGCCGAAGCCGCGACCTCGACTACTTGCTCGGCATGGCGACCAACTCGCGACTGCGAAGGCGCATCGAGGAGCCTCTCGAGGAGGCTCGAAAGGCCTTCGACGCCGACTCGGGGGAGCCGGTGCGTCGATTCGTCGACTTCGAGTATACGACGCTCGACAGCTGGTCGGAGAAGCGTCGTATCGTGGCCAAAGTCGAATACCTCAAGCGAGGGCCAAACCCCCGATTCGTCGTGACCTCTCTGGAGGACGATGCATGGGCGCCTCGCCCCCTGTATGACAAGCTTTACTGCGGACGGGGCGAGATGGAGAATCGCATCAAGGAGTGCCAGCTCGATCTGGGCGCCGACCAGGCCAGCACGCACTGGCGAGCCTCCAATCAGCTCCGAGTCTACTGGTCGTCATTTGCGTATCTCTTCATCTGTCTGCTGAGACGCCACGGGCTCGAGGACACCCCGTGGGCTCGAGCCCGACCCTCGACGCTCCGGACGAAACTCTTCCGGATAGGGGCTCAAATCGAGGTCACGACCCGTCGCGTCTGGTGTCGACTGGCCTCGGGCTATCCATATAAGCAGCGCTTCCGGGCGGTCGTCCAGGCGATTCGGGCCGGTCCCTGACCGTTCGGGGCAGGCCCATCCAGGCGGGAGATCGACTGAGAATGCTTCTCAGGGGGGACGTGTATCTGCAGATGAAGAGAGACGGCGAATACGGCTCGATTCGGCCTCGAACATCACGCTCCAACCCACTGACACGTCCGATCATCGGCGGACCCCTCGCCTTCTGGAGGCTCACTCGGGTACTTGAGGCTGACTCACACCGCATATCGACCCATTCCACATCTTCGTGAGAAATGGGGGCTAGTAGTACAACGTCACTTCGTTGTGTCTCCCTCCTAGGGTGCGTGGACGGCCTCGTCCACGACATGCGTCGCGAGTGGGGGCCTTGGAGGCCCTCCGAGCGACGAAAGAAGCCGTCACTCGGCCGCGTCGTCGGCGCGTGCCTCGTCGCTCGAGCGCTCGGCATCACCATCGGCGGCATCGTCGGCGAAGGACGCCTCGCCGAGTGGCTCGTCGCTCGGGCCTTCGGCTCCCTCCGTCTGTCGCGCGGTCGGTCGCAGGCGGTCGGCCAGTTCGTGGCGTCCCAGCAGTCGGAGGAGGTTCTCGATGGTCCCGGCGACGCCGCGGTAGACGTCCT
>JAQCND010000113.1 GCA_028274765.1 Bradymonadaceae bacterium | reverse complement strand
GAGTCGCTCGGCGACTTGCCAGCAGGGATGCTGACGCTCCAAAGGAGAGCTCGAGGTCGTCTATGGTCCGGCGCCTTTTGGGAGCGCCGGCTCCCAGCCGGCATATGGAACGGTTCACTCTATCCCTCGAATCAAAATTTAATCTCCATTGCCCCCTTATCCGAACAGGAATGGCTCGGCTCCTCGTGATGCTCGTTGTTGGAAGAGCGGCAGTAGCTCGAGGAGTTTCGAGCGAATCGGAGAGAGCGAGTTCGACTCGGGGTATCGAGATGGGGGAGGAACGAGTCCCCGCCGCGTCGGTGGAAGAGAGGCCAAGACGCGACGGGACGAGGCGCGTTCGGGCGCATCAGGTCTCGTCCGGCATGATCACGCGGTCGATGGCGTGAATGATGCCGTTCGAACACTGAATGTCCGGTTTGGTGACGCGAGCATCTCCGAATCGCACGGTGTTGCCAGAGACTTTCGTCTGGAGCATCGAGCCGGCGAGGGTCTCGATTTGGTGGTTGTCGATCTCCTCGGAGGGGAGCTCGGTCGGAACGACGTGGTACTGGAGCAATTCTTGAAGCTGAGCCTTTTGACTCCGCTTCATCAACTGATCGAATCGATCCGACGGGACCTTGGCAAAGGCGGAATCGGTGGGGGCAAACACCGTGTAGGGGCCTTCCCCCTCGAACGTACTGCGGAGACCGGCCTGATCGAGGGCTCGGATGAGCTGGGTGAAGTTGCCAGCATCTCGAGCGATCTGAATGATATTCTTCTGTCTGGCCATGGTGACTCCAGGGGTTCTATGGAATGATGAGCTCGTCTGCGATCGCATCTCGTCGAGAGACGTCTCGCGATGCATGCAGTCAGCTCCTCTCAGAGCTCTCGATGTGCGACATCTCCTCTAAAGGTGAGATCGAGGAGAGACCGGTCAAACACGAGGGCATTGCAGGCTCGCCCTCCTGGCTGTACAAAGCAGACGTCGAGCGCAACTCTCCGTCACGAGACGATGGCATGAGTGTCTACTTCTGGCGAGTTCCGTGGGACGAGACTGAACCTCTCTCGACATACGATCGCGAGCCAGATGAAGACGATCCGAGAATTGTCGACTTACGCCTCGATTCGCCGTGCGATCACGAATGGGTCAACGTCCAGGCCGACATCCCAGAGCGATTCGAGTGCACCGAATCGTCTCTACCGGAGCGTTCGCCGGACGAGGCCGCCGAGTGGGTGACTGACATGATTTTCGAGATTCGTTTCAAGTGTCTTCGGTGTGGAGCCGATCGTCTCCGGGGGCTTCCGTATCCATCTTGAATGGAGATCTTCAAAGGGAGAATCGGCGACTCCTCTCATTCAGCCACGTCCTCCGGCTCGCCCTCCATTGAATCCCTCGTCGTTTTCCGCCGAGATCGAGCGTCACGATGCAACGAAAGGTTTTCCTCAAGCGCGGCGTCAACACGCTTTCAGCTATTGGAGCCGGGCTCGCAACCATGTCCATCCTCCTGGCTTTTGAAGGCCACAGGGCACAAGCTTGGCTCCTTCTGGGGATCGGATTGATCATCGATTCGATCGACGGGTCGCTCGTACGGTACTTCGATCTCGGAGGAGCCCTGCCGAGATACGACGGCGAACGACTCGACGAGTATGCCGACCTCATCATCTACGTAGTGGGTCCGGTGGGGTTTGCGTGGGCGGCCGATCTGCTGCTCACGGAGGGCGCCCTGACAACTCCGCTCAACATGCTCGGACTCGCCACGGGCGTGGTCGTCTGTGCCGTTTCGTGTCTTCAGTTCTCTCGCACCGACAACAAAACCGACGAGGCGTTCTGGGGGTTTCCCTCCTTCTGGAACGTGCTCTACTTTTATAGCTGGGCACTCGACGCCGATCCCCTCTCGGTCATCATTTTCAGTCTCGTACTCTGCGTGGGAGTCTTCGCTCCCATTCCCTTCATCTATCCCTCGAAGCTCTCCACCCTCAAGGAGCTCACCTGGGGGCTCGCCGCCGTGTGGCTGGGGATCCTCGCGCTCTATCTCGTCAGGCCCGGATGGCTCTCCTCGATCTGGCTCTACATCTCGATGCTCTTTCCCGCGTATTATCTGGCGCTCTCCTTTTATCTCTACGACGAGCTCCAGCCGGATTCGGAGGATGGAGTTCCCGAATGATCGGAGATGAACCGCCCCCCGATGTCGCGCGCTCACCGTCGCTGCCACTCCCAACGGCCGTCGCGGCGCTCGAAGAGAGTGTACTGTTGCTCCTCAGCGCTGCTCGAGATTACGAGATCGGTATCGCCCATCCGCTCATGTTCGCGTGTTGAAAGGTGGCCGGCGATCAGAAGAGGGACCGAACGACGAGTGAGAAGCGAGGTGATCCGTCCCCCCTCGACGGTACTGTCGAAACCGGCCGAGCGACCCTCGATGGGATCGAAGGGAGGCGTATGCGTGGCGACGATGGGCACGCCCTCGACGTCGTCGCGGAGCCGATTGCGGAGGGCTTCGACGCCCTCGCGGCCGAGACTCTGTCGCGGACTCGGAAACGTCACGAAGCTGCGGTCCCCGAATTGCCACGTCAGTGATGCCCCTCCAAAACTCCCCTGGAAGTCCGAGAGGGCGCCGTCGACGAGTTCTCGCTCGCCCGGCGTCATGACGACGGGGACCGAGCGTCGACGGAGGCGTTGCGCCAGCGGTCGGAGGGCCTCGCCCTCGCCTCGGTCCAGATGATCGCCCAGCAACCACACGAAATCCGGCGCATGTCGGCGCTCGATCCGCTCGAGAATGGCGTCGAGCTCCGAGGACGTCTCCGTTCGTCCGATCGCCGCGAACTGACGTGGCTCGAGTGCCGAACTCGGCGGGCTCAGACGATACTCGAGGCGGTGGCAGGGCTCGGGATCGACGACGAGTTGCTTGCGAGTGGGGGCAACCTCGGAAGACTCGAGACGCCCGACGTCGCAGGCCTCGTGGGTCGTGTCGGTGCAATCGATCGTGCGGCTCAGATCGCTGTCGCACGAGACGCCACTGACGTCAGAGGCAGATTGGACCGACTGAAGATCGAGAGTGACGTCGGGATGGAGATTGCCGAGTGCAATCCGCTGCGTGTCGGGATTGTCGTCGGACGTGATCAGATGGATCGTGGCGGTGGGGGTGGCCGACCAGACGAGAGGAGCATCGGAGTCGGCTCGCAGGATAGCTCCCTGCGGAATCTCGAGCGTCGCATTCTCGGTCAGTGAGAGCGTACCCGCGACATCGGGCGGCGTCGAACCGACCCGGCGGTCCCCGCAGCTTGCGCTCCCCATGACGAGACCGATCCAGACGAGAGGAGCCCAGAGAGTGCGACGCGTTGGGGGGCGATGCGGCATCACATCTGAATGACAGGCAGCGGACGAGGGATGATTTCAGGGGAACCGGCGTGTTATGGATGAGCGTCGAGGCGGAATCGCCCGTTCCAGTCGCTCGGGGGGGCGATGCGAAGCAACAAGTCGATTCATATCATCGATGCGCGATCTCCGTCCAACCTGCCGACCCGGCCTTCGTCGCCATTCGTAAACGATGCCCCGACCTGACTCCACATCCAACGTCGAGCCGACGGTCTTCCGGAGCCGCATCAAGATTCCGGTGATCTTTTTGGTCCCGACAGTCGCGCTTCTGAGTCTCTACTGTGTCTTTTATTTTTACGTCAACTCTAACTGGTTTCTCGAGGATCTTCCGGCGTGGCTTCACCAGGGCTTTGGAGGAGACTTCGAGGTCGAGGAACTGGTCGTCGAACCGAGTCTGACCGATCTTCATCTCTACGGAGCGACGATCGCCAAGGCTGGAGCCGATCGTCCCGTCATCGATGCCCCCGAGGTGCATGCTTCGCTCGAACTAATTCACCTGCTCCAGCGTCGACTGGTCTTCGATCGTGGCGTGGCCCGAGGGGCCGACGTGCAGTTGACGTTCGACGAAGACAACCGTCTCAATCTGCTCGAGGCACTCGGACTCGAGGACGCTCCCGACGATCCGCCTCCGGAATCGGGGGGCGATCCCCTCGAGATCGCCTTCCCGAATCTCCGAGCCGAGAACTGTCGGTTTACAATGCGACGCCCGGACTTCGAATTTACCGTCCCCGACGTCGATATCCCGCACGCCTCGATCACGATCGGAGGAGGAGGGCTGAAGATGGGGACCGAACGGATTCGACTCCCCCGTGCGGATTTTCGGTTCCGCCCCGAGCTCTTTCAGTTCGATCCCGCCGAATACGGCGACTGGACCTTCACCGTGCGAGACATCGAGATCGACAATTGGCGGTGGCGCGACAATGGATTTCGAACGGATCGCGTCGAGCTGTTCGCCGAGGGGGCCCATATTCGAGCCAATGGGCGCATGGGCTTTGGAGCCGGCGCGCCCGACGAACCGACGATGAGTTATCGAGGCGAGGGGCGAGTGACCGTCCCCTTCTGGAGTTCGATCGGACAGTATTTTATTCGAGATGCCGTGCACTTCGACATTCTCGACTCGCAGATCGCCGTCGAGGGGACACTCGACATGATCGATGGAGGTGTCGCAGCTCGAGCCGAGCTACTGGAGGCCGCGGGGCTTACATTCACCGACATCTACGGCGAGGCGACCCTCCAGGACGAATGGATCATGTTGAAACGGGGACGAGCGGACGTCCACGGGGGCACGGTGCGGCTCGACAGCGGGTATTTCAACATGTTCCAGCTTCTCTACGGGACCTCGGGGCGCTTCGAGGGGGTCGATCCGGCCTCCGTGCTCCGGGATCTGGAGGTGTCGATGCCGAGCCTCGCCGGTCGTCTCTCGGGGGGATTCGAGCTGGATGGCGGCATTCCACGCGGACTCGAATTTCGAGGCGATCCCTACCCGGCCCTCGATTACGCCCATCGAGACTATGCCGATGTCGAGGGGACCGATACCTGGCGTTTCGAGCCGGCCGATTCGAATACTGCGCTTCCATTCGATCGCCTCGACATCCAGAAGGGGATGCAGTTCGCTGTCGACGAACAGCGCATCGCCGTTTCGGAGGCTCGACTGTCGGCTCCAGACGTCGAGGGACATCTGCGGCACGTCGCCTTCGACTACCAGCTGAGTCGCTTCGAGCGCGCCGGGTCGGGACCGGCCGTCGACGTTTCGGTACACGTCCAAGACGTCGGGGCCTACGCCCGATCGCTGGTCGGGCTCGAGCTCGGCGGCCAACTGCACGCCGATCTTCAGGCGAGTGGCGCCATCCCCGCTCCGTCGGCTCGAGCCCGCCTTCGATGGGAACGACCTTCGTTTCGCACCGGAGATACCACGCTTCAGGGAGAGCAGGGACGACTGCGGGTGAACTTCAAAGAGGGTCGGCTCCGGGTGACCGAATTCGCACTCGACTCGAAGCTCGGGGACGCGCAAGCTTCGGGGCAGCTCGATCTGTACGAACGCTCTTCTGGCTCGTCGGACTGGCAACTTCGCACCGAGCGTTCGCTCGGATTCGACTACACGCTCGAGAGGGTCCGGGTCGGGGCGATCGATCAGCTCTTCGGAGGCATGCTGGGCGTGGCGGGGGAGCTGGAGGCGTCCGGCCGAATCGGGGGCACGCTGGAGGCGCCGAGTCTCGACATTGACGCGCGTCTCCGCGACGGGTCGATCAATCCGGGAGGCGCTCTGCCAGAGCCGATCGCACTGCCCGGAGCCCGAGCTCGGGGAGAGTGGACGCCCGAGCGCGTACAGCTGTCGGACGTGAGCGTGAATCTACCGGGCGCGGGCCAACTCGAGACCTCGGGGGCCTATCGCTTCGCGGATGGACACTACCGAGCCCGCGGGCAGATCCAGCAGCTCGAGCTCGATCGTCTGGCTCCTCTCAAGGCCCTGCCGGAGACGTATCGTCCCTCGGGTCGGTTGTCGCTCGAGTGGCACGGTCAGGGGGCGACGTCGTCTCCCACCATGGGGGGAGACCTCCAGCTCGAGGGGTTTCGCCTGGGCTCGCGACGGGTGGGTGACGTCACGTTTGTCATGAACACGGCCGACGAGACCCTCCACGTGGTCGGCGCGGTGCTGCCGATCGGCTCGATCTCGATTCGCATCCCCTTCGATCCCTCGAAGGGCTACTATGCGCGCCTTCGAACCGAGCAACTCCGCTGGACCGAATTCTTTCCCGAACTCGCGGAGCATCCCCTCATCGAGGCATTGAGTACGACGGGCAACATCACGATCGATGCCGACCGCGATCTATCGGATTACACCGTGACGACCCGGCTCGAGTCGTTCCAGCTCACCACGCCAGGGGGACGTCTCGACAACAAGGGCCCGCTGGTGTTGAGTCTCGACAACCACCTGGGACTTCACGTTCGACGCGCCACACTCGGGATCGACGGCGACTACATCAGCGTGCGCGGAGCTGTCGGCCTCGATGATTTCGTCGGCGCGCTCCAGATCAAGGGGAATCTCGATCTGGGACTGGCCCATCTGCTCGTCGAACGCCTCCGGCCCGATTGGCTTTCCTCGACGTTGATCGATGCTCAGGGACTAGTCCATTTAGACCTGAAAATCAGCGGTAGTCCCGCTCGTCCGGCGGCCGAGGGACGACTCGAATTCCGCACGGCCGAATTCAAATTGCGACATGTCGCCGAACCCCTTCGCATCCAGAGCGGCGTCGCCAACTTTTCGCCGCGCGGTATCGAGATCGATGACTCTCAGTCGATCAGCGGCGAGATGTTTGGGGGATTGTTCGAGCTCTCCGGGCGCATCGGACTCCAGCAGCGCAGTGTCGGCGAGACCTCG
This sequence comes from Bradymonadaceae bacterium, assembly GCA_028274765.1. Taxonomy (GTDB): domain Bacteria; phylum Myxococcota_A; class Bradymonadia; order Bradymonadales; family Bradymonadaceae; genus CAJXPB01. Next base: position 6,858 of record JAQCND010000113.1, on the reverse strand, counting down.
CTGAAGCTGTGGAGTCACAACATGGTGTATCGCCTCCCGGATACGGCCAACATCACCTTCGATACGGATCTTGCCCTCGAAGCCGACGCGCTGACCCAACCGGAGACCTGGCGAGTCTCGGGACAGCTCCAGATTCTCGACGCGCTCTACTATCGCGACATCAGTCTCATCGAACAGCAGTTAACCGGGCGAGTCCTCGGCGCATTTCAGACCAAAACCGACCAGTTCGAAGCCGGGCTCCTCGAGCAAAATCCCTGGCTGGGCGACGTCACGTTCGATGTCGGCATCCGCGCACGGGACGGGGTGGAACTCGAGAGTGCCATCGATCGCTTCGCACTCGACATGGGATTTCGGCTCGATCTCCGACTCCAGCAAACGCTCGACGATCCGAGACTCGCCGGTGAAGTCGACGTCATCGACGGGACGGTCGGGTTTCAGGCCGAGACCTTCGACGTTCGGACGGGCACGCTCAAATACACGGGAGATCCCGGCAATCCGAGAGTGTTGATCACGGCGGGAGCCGACATTCGCAATCAGTGCAGCGATCAGCAGCAACTCGAACAGTTCGAGAGTACTTTTCAGTTCGCCGGCCAGTTCGAGGAATCGCGGCGAGAGCTGTATCACGTCCTGCTCAACGTCGAGGGACGTCTGGAGACGCTGAACGTCCAGCTCGAGAGTCAACCCCACGCCGACCAGCGAGACATCTTGAGTCTGATGCTGACCGGTTGTACCGTCGACGCCCTCAGTGCCTCGGGAGCGACTCAGCCGACGCTCGAGATCGCCCTCGGTCCGCTGCTCGGTCAGTTCGAAAAGCGCGTGCGAGACGTCGTTCAGCTGACTGAATTTTCCATTCTTCCGGGAGTGGAGCGAACACAGGTCCGCATCGGCGATCGACTCACGCGCCGCATTCGCTGGCACTTTCAGCTCGATACGAGCCTCTCCGATCAAACCGGGGGACAGCGCTATCAGCTCGAATACAAACTCTCCGATCGCTGGGCCGCCGAGGTCAGCGAGCGGAGCCTGAGGCGAGAGGAAAACGAGTATTTGCTCGATCTCAAACTCAAATACCGGGTTCCGCTCGATTGATGGTCCACTGGCCGCGTCGACAGGTGGTGAGTCGAGGGGGCGTCACGCGAGTGACGTGGCTTTGTATCTCGATTGGAATTCTCTCGACGCTCGGCCTCTCGACGCTCGCCGCTCAACCCGATGCCGCGAGCGGGGGGGCCTCGTCGTCGCCCACCGGTGATTTTTCGACCCGCGATGCCCCCTCGTCTTCGGGCGAGCCTTCGAACCGTGAGGATGCGACCGCGACGTCCTCCGACGAGACATCGACGCCCCCTTCGGCAGCGTCGAGCTCCCAGATTGCGGAGGTCGAACTTCAGTGCGATCTCTCTCTCTGCAGCGACCCTGTCGAATCCGAGACGTTTTTGAACCTCGCCGCCCTCTATCCGGGGCGAACCCTCGATGATCGAACCCTCGAGATTGCCCGGAATCGTCTCGTCAAGACGGGCGTCTTCAGACAAGTAAACTTCGAGCGCGAGCCCACCGTCGGTGGAGACGTCAAGCTGACCGTGATCGCCCGGGGAGCCACTCGCATTCGCTCGGTGACGTTCAAGGGCGTCTCTCCGCCCCCCTTCCGGTCGGAGCTGCGCCGTCTGCTGATCTATCATCCCGGTGAAGTCTACGAGCAGGACCTCTCCAAGCGCAATGCTCAGCTGGCCAGCCTGGAGGCCGAGTTTCGCAAGGAGGGATATTTTGGCACCGAAATCAGTCTCGTCGTCGAGTCGGTGCCCGGAGAATCGAAACGGGTCGATGTGACGTTCCAGATCGAGAAGGGAGACGAACTCAACATCTGTGACATCGGACTCCGGGGCGTGAAAGCGATGACCTATACCGAAGCCCGACGCTATCTACTCCAGGGAGTGCCCTTTTATTCGCGTCGTCTCGGGTTGACCGCCCCGCGGTACACGAGTGAAAACGTCAAGCAAGGGGAGGAGGCTCTCATCGAGCAGTATCGAAAACTGGGATACTTCCGGGCACGTATCGTCGACAAGGCGGTACAAAAGGATCGAGAGTCGGGATGCGTCACGATGTTGCTCGATGTCGACGAGGGGCCCCAGTGGGAAGTGCGCTTCGAGGGCAACGACACCCTGACCGACAAGATTCTCGAGCAGTATCTCCCCTTTTCGGAGACGGGATACATCGACGACGAGGAAATTCGACGAGCCGAGCGCGAACTCGAGTCACTCTACGAGACACGGGGTCACCCCTTCGCCGAGGTCACCGGGCGAGAAGAGCGAGAGGATCGCCTCAATCGACGCATCGTCTTCGAGATCGACGAACAGCGCTCGTTCCAGATCTCCAAGATCGTCCTCCATGGCAACGAAGCCCTTTCGGATCGAGAACTGACTCGCGCGTTCGGCACTCGAGCCTATCAGCTCTTCGGAACGAGCGGTATTTTGCAGACGAACCAGCTGCTGAGCGACATTCGGCGCCTCGAAAAGCGCTACCGCGAACAAGGTTACCTTCAGGCCCACGTGCGACGCTACGATCTCGAGCTCGATCGCGACAATCAGACCATGCGCGTCCACCTCTACATCGAAGAGGGGGAGCAGGTGTCGGCCCAGGTCGTACAATACGAGGGCGCGCGAAGCCTGACGCGCGAGCAACTCCAGAAGCAAGTCAACGTCCGCCAGGGCGACGCCTTCGTCCCCGTCCAAGTGCGAGCGGACCGGTCACGCATCAGTCAGCGTTACGCCTCCGTGGGGTATCCGCTGGCCGAAGTCGAGACGACCTGCCAACTGATGGACGGGCGCGACGTGGCCTGTCAGCGCCCCGAGCTCCCCTCGCGGTGTATAGCCGATACGGCCGAGAGCATCGAGAATCGCTGTCATTGGACGCGCCAGTCCCGACATCGTCTCCGATGTCCTCGCATCCTCGACGAGCCCGATTGCCGGTTTCCCTCTCAGACCGACACCGACGGTGATGGTTCGGACGATGAGGCCGTACCCGAGTCGGGGGGGACGCTCGCCGGGCATACGGAGGTCCGGGTCAACCACCGCATCGAGGAGGGGCCGCTGGTGACGGTCGGCGAATTTTTGGTCCAGGGGAACTTCGAGACCCGTGAGCGAGTCATCCTCCAGGAAATTCCGCTGCGGACGGGCGATCTCTTCAACGTCCAGAACATCCTGGAGGGTCAGAGCAATCTTCGCTCGCTGGGCATCTTCGATTCGGTCAGTATCGAGGCGATTGGACTGGACGATGCGGCTGCCCAGACGGAGGAGCACTCCGTGGCGCTGCTGGTCAGTGTCCAGGAGGGGCGCAACCGATTTGTCGACGTCGAGATGGGCCTCGAGGGACGGGATATCCTGGGGCAGGACCAGAAGCTGTTGACGACGACGCAACTCCAGTACAACAACCGCAATCTCTTTGGGATCGGCGACCGGTTCAAACCACGCGTCTTCGGGGCACTCGACTTTCTCCAACTCGCGGGTTGGGGCCGTTCGCTGTTCGACGAGACACGCGTCGAGCTCGGGCGATTCGACTATCTGCTCGGGACCGAACTGGTCTATCACGATCCCCGATTTTTGAAGCGCGCGACTGGCATCGACAAACTGTCGCTGACGCTCACGCCGTTTTACCTCCGCGATCTCCTGGGGCTGGTCGACGAGGAGTTTTTCCGCGAGGAATGGGGCGTGCGGCTCGAATTTCGCAAGGAATTGACCGAACTACTCGATCGCTTCTTCATCAACTTCGGCCTCGAGGGCAAACAGGCGGCGACCGTCCCGATCGACCAGGCCGATGGAGTCCCCGACTTTACGCCTCGCCGGATCATCGGCAAGCTCATCCCCGATCTGACGCTGGATCGCCGGGACAATCCCCTCCTGCCGAGCAGTGGATATCGATTGAAATTCACGCCGGAATACGTCACGGGCGATGCGCTCTCTCGCCAGCGCGATCCCTTTGGGGATTCGTATTTCCGGCTGAGCTGGACGAGCAACGCCTTCGTCCCCCTCGGCCGCGATCTGGTGCTGGCTCAGGGATTCAAGTGGGGCCAGATCGTGCCCGCTCGCGACCGAGACGTTCCGGTGCCCCCCGACGAGCGCTACCAGCTCGGAGGCGCGGGCAGTCTCCGGGGGTTCCCGAACAACTCCGTCGGGCCTCGATGGGTTAATCAACCCAACGGAGGAGAGTTCTTGCTGAATTACAACCTCGAGCTGCGATTTCCCCTGCTGAGCGGCCTGAATGTTCGAGGCGCCGTCTTCTTCGACGCCGGCCTGCTGGTCGACTGCTTCCCGGAATCGGATACGCAGCGCCGAGACTGCTACGAGGACGCCTTCGGCAATCGGGCCGAATTCGAGCGCAACCTCCGATCGTCGGCGGGGCTGGGCTTGCGTTACATCATCAGCAATCAAATTCCGGTGCTGTTCGACTATGGCATCGTCCTGGACCGCCAAAAGGGCGAAGGCTACGGGACCCTCCACTTCCACCTGGGATATACGTTTTGACACGCGATGGAGGGGCTCTCCATCCATGCAGAGGGAGAGCGGCGTGCGACCCACGAGTTCCGACATGTTTGCAGAGGACGAGACGATGACCCGAATACGAGAGACGACACGTACGTCGCCGGTGCCCCCTGCACTCTCGAAATGGCTGCGCCGCTGTCTGGTTCTGACGAGTCTCGTGGCGCTGTGCAGCGTCGCCGCGAGTCCCGTCGTCTCCCGCACGGCCCACGCTCAGCCCTCCTCGACGGCCCCGGCCCCGCCCTGGGAGACGGGGGAGAGCCGACCCGAGGACCTTCAGATCAAACTCGTGACGTTCGGCCCCGGCGACATGGTCGCCAACTGGTTCGGCCACTCCGCACTCGTCGTCGAGGATACTCGCCTCGAGACCAGTCGGCTCTACAACTACGGGATGTTCACGTTCGACGGGACACTGCTGGTCAAATTCGCCATGGGCCGCCTCCGGTTCTGGGCCGGCGAACAGCCCGAGCTGAGGACGTACGAGATCTACAAGCGTCAGGGGCGAGACGTGCGCATCCAGTATCTCAACCTCCCGCCCGAATCGCGTGTGGAGGTCGCCGAACAGCTCGTCTGGAAGACCGAACCCGAGAATCGCTACTACCTGTATCAACACTACTTCGACAACTGCGCAACCCGTCCACGCGACATCATCGACGATGCCTTCGACGGCCGGCTCGAAGAGACGACCCGCGAGACGGCCGAACGGACCTTTCGCGAACACGTCCGGCGATACTCCTATCGCGATCCCTTCATGGAGTTTCTGATGATGTACCTCGAAAACGACATCATCGATCAGCCCATCTCGCAGTGGGAGACGATGTTCCTGCCGGCTCGCCTCGAACACTATGTCGGTCAACTCCACTACACGAACGAAGTCGGCGAACGCATTCCCGCCGTGCGCGAGCAGGTGATCTATCACGATGCCGACGACGAGCTCGCGATTCCGGAGCACGCCTCCCCGCACTGGCCCTGGACCCTTCTGCTGGGCTGTCTCGTCGGGGGGCTCGGACTCGGACTGGCACAGTGGTGGCGTTCGCAACCGTCGGCACGAGCGCCTCGGATCGCCTTTGGCACTCTCCAGGCCTGTCTGGGCGGCACGATGGGCGTGCTGGGGCTCGGGCTCTTTTTGATGGCCATCGGAACCGACCACCGCGTGACATACTGGAACGAAAATCTCCTGCTGAACCCTCCGATCGCCTTCGGACTCCTCCCGCTCGGCATCGCCGTGGCGAGGAAGTCGATCCGTGCGAGACAGTGGTTGCGTTGGAGCTGGACGGCTCTGGCGACGACGGGCCTTCTGGCGGTCGTTTTGAAGGTGTTGCCGGCCTTCGACCAGCACAACTACCAGTCGATCGGGCTGTTTTTGCCGATCTCGCTGGGTCTGGCGGGAGCGTGCTGGTGGCTCGAGGACTCGATCGAGGAGGCACACTCGAACGACTCGACAGCCGAACGAGAGGACGCATGACGGGAGGACCCTCCCGCGAGCGAATGGAAACATGCTCGTTGACCGGGGCGATGGTGGCGTGAGTGTGTCAGCGGCCTCGCAGGCTACTGCCACTTTGGAGGAGCCTTGATACGTCTACGCAGTGGGCGCCCAGCCGGCTCGCCGGGAAGGGCAACATGTCTCGATATCGGGGGCACGGAGTGTCCCGACGTCCATCGGGGGGATGCGCCATGTTGCCGTTTCGCCGGTATGGATGGAGAGGAGGAAAGATCTTCAAACGTCTGGTCATTCGACGACGCCGAAGACCTGCACCCAGTAGGGCGTACCATCGTCGTCGGTGGCGAAACCGACGCCAATGCGATTCCATCGGTCGTTCATGAGATTGCCACAGTGGCCCTCATTGGAATCAATCCAGGCCTGGACGGCCGCTTTGGGCGTATCCTGTCCCTTGGCGATATTTTCACCGACCGCGCTACTTCCGGCGAAACTCGCCTGCGTCTCGACTCGCCATCCCGGTCCATAGCACTCCTGGCCGGAGCAAGCCTGACAGGCTCGCTGGGGCGGACTGCCACACTGTTCGTGAGCGAAAAAGCCCGCCCTCGCCATGCTTTCGGCGTGGTACTGGGCGGCTTTGTGCAGTTCCTCGTCGGCTTCGAGATCGCGCGTAGGCGAAAACGTCCCTTCGTGACAGTCGACCTGCTGGTCTCGCCACTCGTTGGTCCGGCGGACGATGGCTTCGATTTCGGTGAGGGGCTCGCACTGACCCTGCTTGCAAATCTCACCGCCGGGACAGGCTCGACCACACCCTCCGCAGTGGAAGGCGTTGGATTGCGTGTCGACACACTTGTCTCCACAGGCCTTGAGCCCGGAGCCGATACACTGACACGTCCC
>JAQCND010000097.1 GCA_028274765.1 Bradymonadaceae bacterium | reverse complement strand
TCGGCTCCCGATGGACGACTGGGACTTCGACGTGCTGGTCGCAGGCTCGCAGAAGGCCTTCGGGGTGCCGCCGGGCCTGGGATTCGTGGCGGGCAACGAGCGCGCCTGGGAAGTCTACGAGGCATCCGATTCGCCGGGCTTCTATTTCGATCTGGGACGCGAGCGCGACCGCCAGCGCGGCGACCAGACTGCTTTCACGCCCGCGATCCAGCAGGTGCGAGCCCTCGACGTGGTGCTGAAGATGATGCAGGAGGAAGGGCGCGACACCCTGATTGGGCGTCATTCCATCAACGCCCAGGCCACTCGAGAGGCCGTTCGAACGCTGGGACTGGAGGTCCTCTCGGAGCGTCACTCGAACGCCGTCACGGCGGTCGATACGCCGGAGAACGTCCCGGCGCCCGAGGTCGTCGACCTCATGCGAGAAAAACACGGCATCACCATCGCCGGCGGCCAGCGGCACCTCGGCCCCCGAGTGTTTCGCCTCGGACACATCGGATTCTTCGAGCGCAGCGATATCATCAACATGATTAGCGCGCTCGAGTTGGTCCTGCCGGAGGTCGGCGTCTCGGTCGACGAAGGCACCGGGCTGGAGGCAGCTCAGTCGGTATACGCCGACGCATGAGGGCGTGAGCTCCCGCCCCCATTGGACAACTCCGTCTCTCGAGCTCTCGCCTCTGGGGCTCGAGAGGCGGCTGCCCGGAGCATGACGTTTCATCCACACCCGGATTCGGTTCTATCTCCGAACCTCTCCCTCCTCACTCCGCAGCGTCCAGAGGGTTTTCCCTCCATCCCTCGCTCAGAGGGCAATCGCATTAGATATACAACGCAGTGGGAGCATACGCCTCGATGAGATGAGCCCTCGATCGCTTTACTCCTTCATCGAGGCAGCGCTGACACCAGAGGCCAACAAGAGAGCTCACGTCCTAGGCGCAAAGACGCAAAAGGTTACTTCGAAGGGACATCAGCGGGCGTGACGCTCGGCAGCCTTCTGAAGCGCCGGATTGTGTCTGGGGAGATGGAAATCGCGTGCGATGGCACCCTTGTTTTTCTTTTGATTGACATAACGTATCGAGGACACGATCCTCGCATTCGTTATCCATCCATGACTCTTCTAAAACTCTGTCTTTTTCGGATCGACACAATGACGATGTCTTCCTCTTCCCGCCTGTCGTGGAGCCTCCTCGGTAGCCTCGCCTTGATGCTCGCCGTGGGATGCAATCCCGACCCCGGCAACTCGGATCGTACGATCGTCCCCGACGACACCGGCACGAGCGACACGCGTCCGATGGTCGAGGATACGACCCCCTCGAACGAAGATGCGAGCGTCGACACGAGCACAGAGGTCGAATGTACCGAGAACGAGGCATGCGAGAGTGGCGTGTGCGAGCAGGGAGAGTGTCTCGATCCCACCTGCTCGGACGGGGTGCGAAACGGCGACGAGACCGACGTCGACTGCGGCGGGCCCGACTGTGCCGCCTGTGCGGCCGAGGCGAGTTGTGACGAAGATGGAGACTGCCTGAGTGACGTGTGTAGCGACGGAGGCGTCTGTCGGGCCCCGACCTGTTCGGATAGCGTCCAGAACGGCCGAGAGACCGGCGTCGATTGCGGTGGGCCCGACTGCGAGCCGTGCGAGGCCGGCGGGACGTGCCGACGAGACGACGACTGCCAGAGTCAGAAGTGTGAGACCTCCGAGGGGGAGGAAGATGGCATGGACAACGAGGGCGACGCCGGCCTCGGCCCCGACACGATGGGAGGTGCGGATGCCGGTGGTGCGAGCCAGGATGCGGGATCGTCGAGTCCGTCGCTTGGGACCTGCGTCACTTCGACGTGTTCGGACGGGATTCGAAACGGCGAGGAGACGGCCATCGACTGTGGCGGTCCCACCTGTCCAGGATGCTCGCAGGGTGAGCCATGCCAGGAGGGAGCTGACTGTAAAAGCGAGGTTTGTCAGGGGGGCACCTGCTCAGCGCCGACCTGTTCGGACGGGGTGCAAAACGGCGACGAAACCGACATCGACTGCGGCGGCCCCGACTGCGAGCCGTGCGAGTCGGGCAAGAGCTGTCGAGAGTCGGGCGACTGCACGAGTGACATCTGCAACGAGGGAACCTGTGAGTCGGCGGCCTGCTCGGACGGCACCCAGAATCAGGGGGAGACGGCCGTCGACTGTGGTGGCCCGAATTGTTCGGGATGTGAGGCCGGAGAGAGCTGTCGGGCAGATCGAGACTGTACGACCGAGGTGTGCAGTCAGCAGACCTGTCAGGCGCCGACCTGTGCGGACGGCGTCCAGAACGGCCGGGAGACCGATGTCGACTGTGGCGGCCCCGATTGTTCGGCCTGCGATCCCGGGGGAAGCTGCTCGCAGGACGACGACTGTACGAGTGGACTCTGCGATGGCGGGACGTGCAAACAGCCGACCTGTCAGGACGGCGTCCAGAATAGCGACGAAACCGATGTCGATTGCGGCGGGTCGACGTGTTCGAAGTGCTCTATCAGAGAGGGCTGCAGCCAGAGTTCGGATTGTACGACCGAGACCTGTCAGAATGGCACCTGTCAGCCGCCGACGTGTTCCGACGGCGCTCAGAATGGCCAAGAGACCGACGTCGACTGCGGCGGTCCCGACTGTTCGGGGTGTACGCCGGGCGGAGATTGCACCGAAAACCGAGACTGTCGAAGCGAGGTGTGTAACGGAGGCGTCTGTCAGCAGTCGACCTGTCAGGATGGCGTCCAGAATGGCAACGAGACCGACGTCGACTGCGGCGGCGCCGATTGTGCCGTCTGCGACGTCGGCGAGTCCTGTCAGATGGGCTCGGATTGCACCAGCGGCGTCTGCAACGGGGGGACCTGTGCTCAACCGACCTGTTCGGATAGCGTGCGCAACGGTCGGGAAACCGATGTCGACTGCGGGGGAGCGGATTGTCCGGCCTGTGGCGCCGGCGGCCGCTGTCAGCAAGCCGATGACTGTGAAAGTGGCGTGTGCGACGGCAATACGTGTCAGGCCCCGACGTGTTCGGATGGACTTCAGAATGGTCGAGAGACCGACATCGACTGCGGAGGCAACTGTCCTCGGTGTCCCGCCGGCAATCAGTGTCGCGCGCCCGGTGACTGCCAGTCGCAGATCTGCAACAATTCGACGTGCGCCGCCTCCTCCTGTGTCGATCGCGTGTTGAACGGCTCGGAGACCGACGTCGACTGCGGTGGACCCGACTGTGAGGGGTGTGTGGCGAGCCAGAGCTGCAATCGGGACAGCGACTGCCAGAGCCGCGTCTGCAACGGCGGAAGCTGTCAGGCTCCGACCTGCTCCGACAGCGTCACGAACGGCCAAGAGACCGACACCGACTGCGGCGGGCCCGACTGTGAAAGCTGTGACGAGGGCCAGAGCTGTTCGAGCGACGGCGACTGCAAGACGAATCTCTGTGTCTCGGGGACCTGCGTCGAGTGCCGAAACGGCGAGACGCGGACCACCGATCAGTGCGGCTACAAGGATCGCGGCACGACGGTGCAGACCTGTCAGAACAACCAGTGGACGGATACCGGATGCCGAGGCGTGTGGTATCGCGACTGCCAAGAGGTCCAAGACGACCAGCCTCAGGCCAGCAGCGGTACGTACACGATCGACCCCGACGGGCCGAACAACTCGACCTACGGGTCCACGGACGTCTTCTGTGACATGGAGACCGACGGAGGCGGCTGGACGATGGTCTACAAGAAGAGCGACGGCGTCCAGAACAGCCCGTATCAGCTCTGGACCCGTCGAGACCTCAGCCCCAATTCGGCCTTGAACAAGGCGAAAAACGACGACTATGCCCATCGAACGCTCATCGACGATATCTGGGGACGGTTCTCCGAGGCGCGCACGGAGATCGTCGAGGGCGGAAATGCCGTCCACTACGTTCAATACGACCTCAGTGGCACCAACTCCACCAACTGGTATCGAGAAGCGCAGCACAAGAGCTCGTCGTGGCAGGACATCACGAGCGAGCCCCACAACTACTGGTCGTTCGAGGGCGATAGTCGGTACGATCGGCGTTTCTATATCAACCGAAACTACGGGGGATGTCCCAACGACGCCGGTTGGATGGTGGTACTCGGGGGAAGCGGAACCTGCGACTGGCATCGCAACTACTCGATCAAATACGCCGTGCCCAATCAGCACCAGAACTTCACGTCGGGGAACATGGCCTTCGCCGATGCTTTTGTGGTGATGGTGCGATGATGACCCTTTCGCCAAATTGCCTCTCGAGTCCCGTCCATCTAGAGTAGACCCGGGAGGCGCACACGAGAACGAGGCTCGGGCCATCGAGATCCGTGCCCCACGATGGTGGGGGGGGGCGAGCGAAATCGAAAGCTAGGGGGGACCATCCGCGAGGCCAGTGGAACGTCGACATTCCGAGCGGTCGTTTCGTGTCATCGGTCGATTTTTCCGTGCAGAGCGGCTCGATGTTTGAGTTGACGTAAGCACCCTGCTGGCGAAAGGCCGGCGATGGTCGTTGAGTCGCCTCGGCCCCGCTGTCGAGCCTCCTCTCGACGGGGAGCGGTTCATCGTCGTGAGAGCGGGGGCTCACCTGGCGACCTGTGCATCGATCGGAGGCGCATCCAGTCCGTGGCGTATGAGGAAGCCCAGCTCCGTGGCATCTCGAGAACGCATCTCCCTCGGAGCCCCGCCGGCCGAGCATCGGGTCGGTCGACTGCGAGCGTTGGACCACGGCCTCGACTCCGGCCCCCGGACGGACCCCGTGCGATTTGACCCGCCCTCTGTCGACCTCAATCCTTTACAGTCCCGGAGGTTTGGGATACCGATCGGTTCGATTCACGGGCATACGCTCCGTATACAACTCGCGGGTTCATTCCGCCTCTTCGACGACCCCAAACTCATGGAAAATCGCGGCTGGTTGACGGTGCTCCTCGTCTTCGGGGGGTTGTTTGTCGTCCTGATCGCCTGTTCGATCGTGCTCGTCATGGTCTTCGGAGACGGGGCTGGTTTTGGATCGAGCAAGATCGGCGTGATCGAGATCCAGGGTCCCATCACCAAGAGCAAGGAAACGCTCGAGGACATACGCAACTTCGAGAACAAAGAATCCGTCAAGGGGATCATCGTACGCATCAACAGCCCCGGCGGGGCCGTAGCGCCGAGCCAAGAGATCTACCAGGCCGTGCAGTCCGCCAAGGAAGAGAAACCCCTCGTCGCCTCGATGGGGACGACGGCGGCCAGCGGCGGTTACTACATCGCCTGTGGTTCGGACGTCATCTTCGCCAATCCCGGCACGGTGACGGGGTCGATCGGCGTGATCACTCAGTTGTTCAACATCGAGAAACTCCTCGACGACATCGACATCCAGGTCAACACGATCAAGACGGGCGAATTCAAGGACGCCGGCTCTCCCTTCAAAGAATTCACGGAGAAGCAACGGGAGTATTTCGCTCAGCTCCTGCAGGATATCTACGATCAGTTTGTCGGAGCCGTCGCCGACAGTCGCGAACTCGACGAGTCTCGCGTCGAGAAACTGGCCGACGGACGTGTCTTTACGGGACGTCAGGCCCAGGAGAAGGGACTCGTCGACAAGCTCGGCTCGCTGGAAGATGCCAAGGACTATCTCAAGGAGGAGGAGGGACTCGAGGACGTCGAGCTGACCTATCCTCCCAAAGACGACATGAACTTTCTGTCGGGCGTTGTCCAGCAGATCTCCGATTCGGTTGCTCGAGAAGCCAAATCCCAATCCACTCCTCTCGTCGAATATCGGTATGCGGGACCGTGATTGCTCAACACCTCCCTTACGGATCCGAGCGTTTGTCGATGGACCATGGTTCGGTTGGCTCGCTTCTCTGACGATCGTGTGCGGGCTCGCCGGGGGCGAGACGGCTCGGGCGGCTCCGCCGGAGTCCGTACAGGCGGCCGAGGCTGGAGACGACGGGGCATCGACGTCGGCGACTTCCTCCGACGATGACGATTCGGCGTCCTCGCCCGAATCGGCGAGTTATACGCTCTCGGAAGTGATCACGCGGGCCAAAACCAACGAAGATCTGGTCGAGGAGTTCGAGGCCAAACGCGAAAAAGCCGAATGGAAGAAGTATCGCGCCGACTGGGGGGCCTTCCCCAAAGTCGAGTCGCGCACCACGATCGCCCCCGTTCCGGCGGATGCCGAGCCGACACGTCTTCAGGAAAATGCCGACGAGATTGCCAATCTCGACATTGGACCGGTCATCGATCAGGACGTCCAGTTTCTCTTTCCGGTCTACACGTTCGGTCGGATTCGGACGCTCCAGAAGCTCGCGAGCGTCGGGGTCGACGTCGCCGAATTCAAGCGGCGCGAGGCGATTCTCAACGTCCTCTATCAGACCAAGCGCGCCTTCTATGGGCTACAGCTTTCCCGTCTCTTCGACGGCATTCTCGAGGAGGGGCATGCGAAGGTCGAGGCGAAACTCCAGGAGATGAAGGAGGCTCGCCAGTTTGGGACGGCCGATTTCGAGACCCGCGACTTTCGCGAGCTCCAGATATTTTCGGCCGAGGTCGACGAACGACGGGCTGACAACCGCAAACTGGCCGACATCTCGTCGTCGGGGCTGACATATCTGGCCGACCTCGAGACCGAGCGACTCGATGTCGGCACGTTCGACGAAGATGCCGAGCTGCCTCCCCTCCACGACCAAGACGTGTACCTGGAGGTCGCTCGCCATCATCGACCGGATCTCAAACAGCTCAACCAAGCGCTGCGCGCAAAACACTTGCAGGTCGATCTGAAGCGCCAGCAATTCTATCCCAACGTCTTCGTCGCGCTCAAGTTCGGTGTGAGTTGGTCGACCGAATCGACGGCGCTCCAGCCCGTCTGTCGCAAAGAGACCCCCGGAGGCGAGTGCGATAAAGTCGGCGACAGCGACGAAACGGGGCTGTTTGCTCGACCCTACAAGGATCCGCTGAACCGCCTCAGCGTCAATGTCGTCGGGGGACTGCAGTGGAAGTTCGACTTTTTCAATCAGTACGGTCAGCTTCAGTCGACACGAGCCGGTCTTCGAGAGCTCAAGGCCCAGAAGCAGCGCGCGCTCGGGGCGATGCGTTTCGAGATCAAAGAACAGTACAAGACCACTCAGAACCATCGAGAAAAAGTCGAAATCAACCGGCGCCGACTCGAGGCCGCCCGTCGATGGCGAGATCAGGTCGGATTCGCCGTCCAGAAGATGGACGCCAAGGAGCTGAGAGATGCCGTCGAGCCGATTCGCAAGTACTACGAGGCTCGAGCCAAGTATCTTCGGGCTCGCTATGACTACCTCGTTGCCCGGGCATCACTCGCCCAGAAGATCGGCGTCGAGTGGCTCTCGCTCGTCCACCCCAACGGCACGGTTCGCTCCGGTCCTCCGCCCGAGTTGAGCGGCAAATCCTTCGGATTCGACGACGAACGAGGCGAGGAGGCGGAGACGACCGAGCGCCCCGATAACTCGGGACGCTCGGATAATGACGAGTGACGGCGACGCGTGACATTCTCGCCTCTCGAGCGCCTCGCGATGGTCGGGAGAGAGCGACATTCTCTGAATACAGGTCGAGCTCATACGTCTCATGATCGCATGAGAGCTCGAAACGACACCGTTTTTCACTCCGAACCGTCGCACGTCCTTTGCGAGGAGGTACTCGATGACACGTTCGACCGGAACATGTCGCTGGTGGACTGCCGTTCTCATTGCAGGCGGATTCGTCCTGACGGCGTCTCCCGTCTGGGCCGGAGAGCCAACTGAATTCATCAAGCGCCAAGCCACACAGATCGACGGCGTCATGTCCAACGACGAGGCTTCCGAGGAGCGCACGGAGGCATTTGCCGAGATCGTCAACGAGGCCGTCGACTTTCGCGAGCTCGCCAGCCGAGCTCTCGGCGACCATTGGAAAGAACAGAGCAAGGACAATCGAGAGCAATTTCTCTCGCTGCTGAGAGAGTTGCTGCGAGCCAACTACAAGAGCAAAATTACGGGTGAAAAGCTCGGAGAGGACTACGAAATCAAGTACCTCGAAGAAAAGGCACGCGAGGATCGCGCCTTTGTCTCGACTCGCGTCCAGTGGGGAGACAGCGACAAGGAGCGAAAGCCTCTCGACTTCAAGCTCATGAGCAAAGAGGACGGTTGGATCATCTACGACATGGTCATCGATGACATCAGTCTCGAGTCGACGTACCGGGATTCATACACCGAAATCATCGAAAACGAGGGCTGGGATGTGCTGATTGACAAGATGAACGAGCGCACCGAAGAGCTCCGCAAACAAGCCAAGAAGGATGGAGACGGCGCGTCAGCGGAGGCGTCGGACGAAGAGGACGAGGACTGAAGCCCAGTCGGGGCACCAGGGAGAGAAGGGGCTTTTTTCGGAACGGAATGAGCGCTGCGTGCCGTCTGGAGTGTACTACGCGACAGGCATCCGTCCACGCGCCGAGATGTGCCAAACTTTAGAGCCCATCTCGTCTCGAGAGAATGGACGTTCAAACCCTCGAGAGCACGTCGACTATCGGGGAGTGATAGAGGGGGAGAGACGTCCTCCGAACTAGCTTCACACCTCGCTCGGACATGCGTTCCAGAACGGCCACGGTCTCCTTTTTGACGACGTCGGCGCGCCGGTTCGGCCCGAGGAATGAGTGACATGGTGTTCGGAGAGGTAGCTTGTCCCGGATTAGTCGCAACTCTAGCGACATCCAGATACGCACGCCCGAATAGCATAGGTCGGGCTCCGGCCATGAGGTTCAACGCTCGGGCCGATCCGATCAGTCTGAGCTCTCTCGTCTGTCGGGTCCATGCGTTCCAGTCGCCTCTCGTCTGGTCTTCACGAGGCGACGTCGACCGGCTCACTATTGGGGACTCCAGGGCTCGTAATCGATGCCTCGCTTCGACATGCGGGACTCGATAGTCTCGATCATGTCTCGAGCCTCTTCGTCCTCTGGCGTCAGCTCGAGTGTCTCGACGAGCTTGGCGTGAGCCTGTTTGAGAGGTTTTTTGTCGTCTTTGTTCATCAGCTCGTCGGCGCGATTACGGAGCTTGTAGGCGACAGATTTTTTGACGTGCTTTAGCGTAGGTTCGGCCTTCTGAGCCGCCATGGTCTCTTCGGGAATGCTCCGCAATACATCGAGGGCTTTGCGATGTTTGCCCGCCTGACTCAGCTCGAGTCCCTCCTGATAGAGCGATTGCGCTCGTTTTTCCTTGCGAGCCTTGTCGAGGAGTCGGTTGGCTTCCGCGTGTTCGGGGACGGTCGCAAGCGCTTTCTTGAAGGACTGGATCGCTTCGTCCCACTCCTCGCTGTCCATGTGGGTGCGACCCTGTTTGAGCGTGGGGCGGACCTCCGAGTCGATGGATTCGGCTTTGGGCTTCGCATCGGGGGAGCTACTGCTGCCCTTGGAAATCCAGAAGATGACGGCAGCGCCGAGTCCAAGGCAGGTGAGCGCCACGACGGTGACAGTGGCCGCAAAGAGTACGCGTGAATCTCCGGGATCGAGCGAATCGAGCGACGAGGAAGATTCGTACTGGGCGGGCTCGATCTCTTTGTCTCCTCGAGCATATACGAACCTGAGGTTGCCAAATTCGACGGTGTC
>JAQCND010000088.1 GCA_028274765.1 Bradymonadaceae bacterium | reverse complement strand
GAGTCGTGCTCACTCGTCGTCGCTGGCAAATTGCTTGGCCTGCTGGGTAAACTGGTCGAGGCGCGCTTCGACGCGGGCGTTGAAGGTGTCCTCGGGAAACTCGCCGTCGTCGTCGCGCGCACCAGCCTCCATGCCGGTCAACAGTTCGAGCGCTTCATCGACCGTCTCGACCGAGTAGATGTGGAACTGCCCTTCTTCGACCGCTTCGAGGACATCCTGGCGGAGCATCAGGTGTTTTTCGTTCGAGGCGGGGATGATCACCCCCTGATCGCCGGTCAACCCCCGCGTACGGCAGATCTCGAAGAAGCCCTCGATCTTGTGATTGACTCCTCCAATCGCCTGGACGCGGCCATGCTGGTTCATCGATCCCGTCACCGATAGATTCTGGCGAATCGGGATTTCGGCCAGCGAGGAGAGCAGGGCACAGGTCTCGGCGAGCGAAGCACTGTCACCCTCGATGCCGCCGTAAGACTGCTCGAAGACGAGACTGGCCGACAGTGAGAGCGGCTGCTCCCGGGCGTATCGCGTGCCGAGATACCCGTTGATGATCATGACCCCCTTCGAGTGGATGGGGCCACCGAGCTCGACCTCGCGCTCGATGTCGACGACCTCCCCTTTGCCCATGCGAGCTCGCGCCGTGATGCGATTGGGGCGTCCGAACGTAAAGTCGTTGAGCTGGAGGACCGACAGTCCGTTGATCTGTCCGACGTGCTCGCCGTCGGTATCGATCAGAATGGTCTCGCGCTCGATCTGTTCCTGCATGCGGTCGCGGATGCGGCCCTTCCGGCGATCTTGAGCTTCGATGGCGCGCTGGACGTCCTCGTCGGTGACGACGTCGCGATCCCGCGTCTCGGCCCAGTAGCTGGATTCGCGAAGCAGATCCCGGATCTCCTGGGCCTCGGTCGAAATCTTCTCACGATCGCCGGCGAGTCGGACGTTTTCTTCGATGACCCGCGCCGTGCCGCTGCGATCAAGGGGTTTGAGGTCGTCGTCCTCGAGATACGAGGTCAGGACGCGGGGGTACTGATCGCCGATCTCCTCGGGGCGATCCATGTCCTCTTCGAAGTCGGCGGCGACCTTGAAAAGTTCGTCGAACTCCGGATCGAGCTGGCAGAGTAGGTAGTAGAGCCGACGCGGTCCGAGCAGGACGATCTTGACATCCAGCGGGATCGACTCCGGCTCCAGCGAGACCGTGCGGGCCATGCCCAGAATCTGGCGCGTCGATTCGATGCGGATCTCGTTCGCGAACAGCGAGCGCTTGAGCTGCTCCCACGAGAGTTGGTTCATCAAGACCTTGCGCGCATCCAGCACGAGGTATCCGCCATTGGCGCGGTGAAGCGCACCGTCTCGGATGAGGTTGAAGTCGGTCATCAGCGCCCCGAACTGTGCGACGTACTCGACGCGTCCCACCAGATTTTCGAGAGTCGGGTGATCTTCGTAGATCACCGGTGCGCCCTCGAGGTCGGAATTGTCGACCAGAACGTTGACCTGATAGCGTCGAAAGAGGGGGTTGGCGCCCTCGCCGGCACCCGGCATGTCGGCTTGCCCACCCTGCTGGGCCTGTTGCTGTTGCATCTGCTGGGCGAGTTCGGGTTGTTGCTCGATCCGGGAGGCCTTGAGGATCTCCGAGGCGTTTTCGATGACGTCGGCTTCGACCTCGTCGAGAAACTCGAGGACGGCCTCTTGATCGTCGTACTCCTCGC
The DNA here is from genome assembly GCA_028274765.1 of Bradymonadaceae bacterium. Lineage (GTDB taxonomy): Bacteria > Myxococcota_A > Bradymonadia > Bradymonadales > Bradymonadaceae > CAJXPB01. Next base: position 11,862 of record JAQCND010000088.1, on the reverse strand, counting down.
GCACTTCCTCGAAGGGCTCTTCGACGGCAAACTGGGTGACTTCTTCGTTGAGCTCTTCGATCTTCTGGCGTCGCTTGCGCTCCCAGCGAGGTACGTCTTGGAGCGCCTCTTCGAATTGTTCCTGGAGCTCCTCGATTTGGTCTTCGACCTCTTCGCGTTCCTCCTCGGGGAGCTCGTCGAACTCGTCGGGGGGCACGACTTCGCCGTCGCGGACCGGCGCCAGTGCGATCCCGGCGGGCGTGCGAATGACGGTGATATCTTCTTTTTCGGCTTCGGCTTGGAGCTCCTCGAAGGCCTCTTCTTGTTTCTGCTGGAACTCTTCTTCGATCGACTGACGTCGCGTCTGATAGTCTTCACTCTCGAAGGCGGCCGGGATGACCGCCTTGAGCTCGTCGATCAGATCTTCCATCCGCTCTCGGAGCGGACGTCCCTCACCGGGCGGAAGCTCGAGGACCTGGGGTTCGTTGGGATCTTCGAAATTGTAGACGTAACACCAATCGGAGGGCGGGTCCTCGTCGGAGGCGTGGTCGTCGAGGAAGCGTTCGATCGTCTCGTGTTTGCCCAGTCCAGGAGGGCCGAAAGCAAACAGGTTGTAGCCCTCCTGATCGATGTTGATCCCAAACTCGATCGCTTCGACGGCCCGATCCTGTCCGACGATTTCGTCGAGGGCCTCGAGTTCGTCCGTCGTCTCGAACGTGAAGGCATCCGAGTCACAGCGCCAGCGAAGTTCATCGACCGAGAGAGCATCGGAATCTGCCATGTCTGGAATCTCTCAAGTAAGACAAAAGCACACGGGTGGATACATGAAAATAGATGTGCCCCCGGAGGGGGCCCCAAGGTCCTTCATTCGACGCGCAAGTCTTAACGCAAGCCCTGCTCGATGTCGAGCGATCCTGATAGAGGGCGAATAGGGGACGGGGGTATGTACGAGCCGGTATTTCTCGAGCTCCCCTTCTGCCCGAGCCAAGATGGGAACTCGGCTACCGACGGGGGGCAGGTGCCAACGAATGCCCGATCGCAGACGAGCGAGGAGAGAGACCCGACCTCGCAAGCATCTCGATGCGCTCTCCCGTATTCGCGTCTGAACATCATGATGTTCTTCTAGGCGTCGAGATCGCTCAGGAGGCGCTCGACATGACCGGTCGCCCGGACGTCGTCTCGAACGTCGACGATGGTCCCGTCCTCGTCGATCAGAAAGGTCGAGCGGACGATATCCTCGTAGGTTCGGCCAAAATTGGTCTGCTCGCGCCAGACGCCGTAGCGTTCGGCGACCTCGTGATCGGAATCCGAGAGGAGGGGAAAATTGAGGTCGTACTTGTCACGAAATTCCTCGTGGCGCTCGAGCGGATCGGTCGAAATCCCGACGACCTCCCAGCCTCGCTCTCGAAGCTCGTCGCGATGGTCTCGAAAGTCGCACGCCTCGGTCGTACATCCGGGATTCATGTCCTGCGGGTAGAAATACAGGACAAGTCTCTGACCTCGAAAGTCGTCGAGGGCGATCGGGCCGTGGGCGTCCGAGTCGAGTTCGAAGTCGGGAGCGCGATCACCGACAGAGAGCTTGGGGTTGTCACTCATGGTTCCAGATTCGGGTTCGTGACACGGATCACGATTATGGTGCGGCGAGCCCCGACTCGTCATCCGGACCATGTTGTCGGTAGGATGACGAGCGGAGATCGGCATGCGACATGGAGGCGATCAACGACGATAGATGTACGTCTGCTCGGTCATCCTCATGTCGTCGTCATCTCGAGCAATCACGGAGATGCGATTCATCCCTTCGAAGAGGGGGATGTCGGCGGAGAATTCGGTGGAGGCGTCCTCCACTTCGGTATAAGCGACTTTGTTGGACTCGACTTCGGACGCATCCTCGCGATGATAGACGAAGATGTAGTAGTCTTGGATCGAGCTGTTGTCGCTGATTGTTCCCTCGAGCTGGATGTTGTCCTTCGACGTGAGCCGGCGTTTGGGGCGCAGTTCGATACCTGGCGCCTGGAAGTAGCTCCACGTCTTCGCTCCGGGCGACGAGACGTTCTGCTCGTCGTCGTACTCGACATGCGTCTTCTGAACCCATGCCGTCTGACGCTCGAGATCGACCTTGAGCCACTCGTCGGTCTGACCTTGGACGGCAAACGACTCGCCCGTCTGGGCCGTCGCCAACACGTCGGATTCGGCGTGAGCGCCCGTCAAGAGCTCGGCGGGCCCTTGTTCGATGGTCGCGCGTCCCGAGGCCTCCTCGAGTTCGGTCTTCGTGTCGGCAAAGGGCACGTCGACCGTCTTCTGGATGAATTCGCGAAAGATCGAGTCGTAGACGTCGACTTGGAGTTTGATGCGGTCCGATTCGTCGGGGTTGGCCTTGACTCGGAAGTTGAACTCGACCGCTTCGTTGGTCCCCTTGTCGATGCCTTCGAGTTTGGCTCGCCCTTTTTCGAGATAGATCGAATCGTCGGAGAGGTTTTTCAGATAGACGCGCGTCTCGGCACTGTCGGCCCGGCCGATGTTGCGCACGAAGACTCGGAATGTGACCTCTTCACCCTTCTGGAAGAGTCCGTCGCCGTTGTCGTCGACGATCTCGTAGTTGAAGGCGAATTGAGGGCGCTCGAGCCCCTCGATACGGACGGGTTCGGTACGGGGCGAGCCGAAGTCGTTGTCGTCGTCGCTGATCTGGAATCTGATCAGCTCGTGGCGAGTCTTGGTCTCTTTGGGAACCTTGGTATCGACCGACCACGTCCGGCTTTCACCCGGTTCGATCCGGCCGAAGAGAAATTCCAGGTCGTCGAGTGCGTTGAGGGAGCTCTCACTGATGGCCTTGACTTGGTAGATGGGTTCGTCGCCCTCGTTGGTCAACGTTGCCTCGAGGGTCACGTTGTCGCCCGCTCGAATGGCATCGCCGTCGTTCGACGTCGACATCTCGAAGTCCACTTCGGGGGATTCGGGCGTCGGTCCTTTCGCCCAGTCGACGTCGTACTGGGCGAGCTTCTCTCGAATCACCTCGAGCTCCCGATTGTAGATCTTCTCCAGTTCTGGCTGGAGGGCCTTGAGCAATTCGGGCCGATCGTCGAGATCGCCCGCCGCCGTCAGAAGCTGCTGGCCGAGTCGGATCTGGAAGTCCTCCTGAAACTCGTTGGGGGCTTCGAACTGGTCGTCGTCCTCCTCGTCGATCGCCTCGAGATACCGAATGAAGGCCACGCCTTCGTCCTCGGCGATCCCCGCTGCCTTGTTGGAGAGGTGGCGATTGAGATCGTCTTCGCGCAGTACGTCGTCCGAGAACATGTTCACATTGCTGTCCTCTCCGATGCGGGCCGGAATCAATCGGAGATCGGGAGTGATGCCGCGGCTCTGAATCGAGACGCCCCCGGGCGTGAGATACTGGGCGACCGTCAGTTTCAGCGCCGACGTGTCCGGAAATTCATAGAGGACCTGAACCGTCCCCTTGCCAAAGGTCGTATCTCCGAGCACGAGGGCCCGCTCGTGATTCTGGAGGGCGCCGCTGACAATCTCGGAGGCGGAGGCACTACCGGCGTTGACCAGAACCATGATCGGGTAATCGGGTTCGGTCCCCGATTGGCTGGCGACCTTCTCGTCGCGTTTTTTGTCGTCTGCCCCGACGGTGCTGACGATCGTTCCCTCTTCGAGAAAGAGGTCGCTCACTTTGATGGCCTGACTGAGGAGACCGCCGGGATTGTCGCGGAGATCCAGAACGAGTCCCTGCATCCCGCCCATGTTGTCTTTGAGCTTGCCGAGATGCTTCTTGAGCTCGGGACGGGTGTTGGCCTGAAAGTTCTTGATGCGGACGTATCCGACCTTGTCTCCCAGAGGCTCGCTGTTGACGGATTGGATCTCGATGACGTCCCGCGTGATGGTGAATTTCCGGGGCTCGCTCCAGCTCTCGCGGTTGACCCAAACGTCGATATCCGTGCCGGGTTCGCCTCGGAGCATACTAACTGCTTCGTTGAGATTCATGTTGACCGTCGATTCGTCGCCGATGCGCACGATCTTGTCGCGCGCCTTGATGCCCTTCGAAGCGGCGGGGGTCCCGTCGATGGGACTGACGACGGTCAGACGTCCCTCGCGAACCGAGATGACGATACCAAGGCCCCCGAACTCCCCTCCCGTCTGCGTCTGCATCTCTTCGTACTGCTCCGGGGGGAGGACGGTACTATGAGGGTCGAGTTTCTTGAGGATGCCGTTGATCGCGGCGTATTCGATGTCGCGAAAAGTTTGATCGTCTCGGGGCTCGACGTGCGACTCGACAAACTTGAAGATGGCCTTCAGCTGGAAGCTCATCTCCCAGAGACTCTCGAGCTTCTGGACGTCGAACGTCTTGGTCTGCTCGTGCGCTTCGACTCGAATCGTCTCCATGGCCTGGCGGGAGGGCTCGTAGCGGACGACCACCGGAGGAAGCGTGTTCTGCACCTCCTCGAGGGCTGCGATCAGCATATCCTCCGGGTGGATGCGATCGGGTTTGACATAATTGTCTTTGATCTGCAGGAGCGCTCGATTGAGAATCGTCAACTCCGAGAGCGAATCGGACGTCTCGTCAGATTCGGAGGCTGAGAGCGTCGTCTGCTCGAGGTCGAATTGCGATCCTCGATCGCCGAACTGAACGCTCAGGCCGAAGGCAACGGCCAGCGCAAGGGAGGCGATGAGCGTTCGGCCGTGGGACTTCAGAAAATCCATCATGTGGTCGGTCATACGTGCCGTATCTCGCGAATAGACGGAAAAAGCGAGTCCAATGGAAGCGCGGGAGAGTCATCGGATGACTCGTCCCTTTCGACGAGGGTTATCCCGATCGTAAGCGTTCAGAGGGCTACCGCCAAGTCTATTCCTCGGAGGAGACTCGACGGGGAAAGCCACCGCTGTGTCGAACATGGGGGCCCGGTGGGTTCATTCCCGGACGCCGTCTCGAGCCCGCTCGACAGCTCGTCGTCGAAATCGTCTCGGGGTCAGACGGACGAGACGCGAGTCGTGACGTCGCCAGCATTTGCAAATTCCAGGTGGTTCGGTACGTTCGTCCACGAGCAATGCACCTATCGCCTCTGATGGCGGGGATGGCCGTCGTTTCGATCGAGATCACACGAGGGTGAGGTCCGACACGGAATATCGTGTCTCGCATGTCAGGGGCGCGCGGTGCACACAACGTCGAGTCGTTCGTCCTGGAGCCGAAACCATGTCGAGAATGCCCGAGGTCGGAGACGTCGTCGACGACGTCTTCTCCATCGAAGAGGAGCTCGAAGAAGGAAACTTCGGGGTGGTCTTTCGAGTGCGCGATCGGCGTGATGATCGCTCCATGGCGTTGAAGATCCACAAACCGACTCCGAAGGACGAAGAGGAGCTTCGCCATCGGTTTGAACGCGAGGCTCGACTCATCTACAGCCTCGATCACCCCCACGTCGTCGAAATCCTCTATTATGGAGAGACCGAGACCGGGCTTCCCTACATGGCGATGGAGTTCCTCCATGGTACCGACCTCAAACAGTGCGCCCGGAGCGACCGCGGAGTCACTCCCCTCCGGATTCGACGCATCTCGCTGGAGACGCTGTCGGCGCTGCGCGCTGCTCATCAAATCGGGATTGTCCACCGCGATCTCAAGCCGAGCAACATCTTCTTAGTCGGCGGGGACGAGACAGGCCGGGTCAAGGTGCTCGATTTCGGATTTGCCAAATCGATCGACAACCAAACGGGCGGCGATCTGACCAGTTCCGATACGCTGGTGGGGTCGCCCGCCTACATGGCTCCGGAACTGGTGCACAAACAAAACGTCGGATCGCACTCCGATCTCTACAGCATGGGCCTGATCATCGCCGAGATGATCGCCGGTGATAAAATCGTCCATGCCGATAGCATTTACGATACCCTTCTCTATCAGGCCTCCGACGACCCCGTCGAGTTGCCGGAGACCGTACGCAAGAGCTCCTTCTATCCCGTCGTCGAACGCGCCGTTCAAAAAGACGTCGCCGATCGATATGAATCCGCCGATGCTATGATGGACGATCTCGAGTCCATCCAGCTCGAGTCTCGCAGTTCGAACGAGGCCAACACCGGATCGCTCGCCGCCTCGTCCTCCCCGCCGAGTGACATCCCCGGCTCGGACGAGCCCGGCGCTGAGGGAGGCATCGAGCAGCTGGAACCCGACGAAGAAATCTCGCCCTCCCCGCCGTCTCGCTCGACAGATACCTCGAGTCACTCGGAACCGACGCCGCCCTCCGGGACACCGAGTCGCGGCGGCGACACGCCTCGTGCTACCTCTCGGTCGTCGGATACGACCGACCCTCTCGACCGCGGTAGTTCTCGAGGCAGAGGCCGGGCCGACGGGCGCGATCGGACGAGTCGATCGGGGCCTCACTGGATGGATCTCATCCTCGGCGTGATGCTCGGGCTGTTGGGGCTGGGCATCGTGGTCACGATCATGGCGTACGTCTAAACACGGGGCCGACGCACAGACACTCGTCTCGCATCATATTTTATCGTCCCTCTATCGTTTACGGGTTTGGAGATGACAGAGGAACTCGAATCGTTCTGCGACCAACTGGAAGCCTCGGGGGCCGAACGGGTCGTCGTGCGATGGATCGATGAGAAACGCCCCGTCGACGACGATGACGAGGGGGTCACCGTCCGTCAGGTCACGGAAGCGACGCTGCGATCGGCGATCGACGGCGAGCTCGTCGAAGCAACCTTCGAGGACATCCCCCACCGCGAGCTTCGACAGCGACTCGAACCCTACGACTTCGATGTGCTCTATCGCACGGACAACGTCACCTGACGGGAACTCGAACGTCCGGTGACTCGAGTGGCATTTCCGGGGAGGGGATCGCACATCCCTTGCCGAGGCGAGGATGAGTCGCTAAAAGGCACGATTGCAGTCGCAATCCATCGACTTCATCGAGGCGATGAACATATGTCAGACGATTCAGAGGCTCGAGAGGTATCGGACGATCCGCTCGAAAGTGGAGAAGATGGGGTTCCGTCGTTCGATCCACGCATCGAGCGCATGATCGAGTCGGGAGAATCCCTCCCGAGCGAGCTCGAGACAGAGATTGTCGAGTCCTCCGAGGACCTGACCGACGAACTCGTGGCGGTCCTCACCGATGAGGAACTCGCGCATGGACAGGCTCCGGGCGAGGGCTGGGCGCCGGCGCACGCCGCTCATCTGCTGGCCAAGCGAGACGATCGCGAAGCCATCGAACCGATGGTTGAACTGTTGCAAACCTGCGAACCCGGCGAGGCCCTTCATCCCGAACTGATCGATGCACTCCAGTTGTTGGGCGACGCTGCTTTCGAGCCTGTCCTGGAGGCTCTCCAGGCCAGCGACGATCGAGATGCTCGCTCGTCGATGCTGGAGGTGGCCACCCATCTCGGCGTCGAAGACGAGGCCCTCTATCGCGAGGCAATCGCCTTCTTTCGCGACGATCCCGAAATCGGAGCGGGCTACCTCGCCAATTACGGGGACGATCGAGCGCTGGACGTCCTCTGTGAAAGGCTCGACGCCACGGACGTCGACACGTCGGGCGGGATGCTCGCCAATCAGGACATCATCGAGATCGGGGAGGCAATCCAGGCGCTCGGCGGCGATCCCGACGATCATCTGATCGAGAAGATTCGACTCGTCAAACGCCGACGTCGTCGAAGTGGAGGAGGACTCGGTCAGCTTCTCGAGAAATTCGGCGGGGATGACGACTCGCCCGAGCCGGCCGAGACGTCGCGAGATATCGGACGCAACGAGCCCTGCTGGTGTGGCAGTGGCGACAAATACAAACACTGTCACTGGCGCGAGGATCGACGAGGTGACAAAAAGCGCAAAAAGTAATGACGTCGGCACGTCACTCGGAGGCATGAGACGAGGATACGTATCCGAGGGAGACGGATACGCACCTCCCGAACATCCGTCCAGGGGGCAATAGGGAGATGAAAAGCAGCGTACTGATGCGAATAGCCCGTATTTCAACATATTTTAGCGAGGCGGTGATCGTCTTCGCGCCGACGATCACAGACATTCGAGCGTCTTTGAGCGTCTCGCCGACGTGCCAACACCAGCTTGTGAGTCGAGACATTCATCATGTTGGCTCTTCTCGCCGATGCGAGTAGGAGTCGACGAGGTTTGCCGACCGGGAGCAGTTGGAGACTCGAGTCGTTGGCCCGACCGAGCCCCCGGCGGTACCTCGTAGATGAGATGATTTGAACCCACGAGGACGAGATGGATATTTTCGAGTACGCAGACGAGCTCGAGTTTGGTGAATTACATTTTCAGGTCGACCCCGACATCGACCTCCGCGCAGTGGTGGCTATCCACAGTCTGGAGCGAGGTCCCGCCATCGGAGGGTGTCGATTCATCGAGTACGACTCGACCGACGAAGCCGCTCGCGACGTCATGCGACTAGCCCAGGGGATGACGTACAAGGCCGCCCTCAGCAAGCTTCCTCACGGGGGCGCCAAGTCGGTGTTGATCAAGCCCTCGGATCACGAGCTGAGTGACGAGCAGCGCGAGTCCATGCTTCGTACGTTTGGCCAGTTCATCGACGACCTCGATGGCCAGTACATCACGGCCGAGGACAGCGGCACGTCGGTCGAGGACATGAACATCATCCACGAGGAGACCGACCACGTGCTCGGGTATGGAACCGAGCAGGGCGGGTCGGGCGATCCCTCGCCTTACACGGCCGTCGGCATTCGCCGCGGGATCGAAGCGGCTGCTCAGTATGTCTACGGATGCGACGAGCTCGATGGGTTGACCGTCGCCATCCAGGGCGTGGGGCACGTCGGATATCACCTCGCCAAAGAGCTCCACGAGCGGGACGCCGAGTTGATCGTCGCCGACGTCGACCGAGAGGCCGTCGGACAGTGTGTCGAGGAGTTCGGCGCCGAGGCGGTCGCTCCGGAGGCCATCTTCGATATCGACTGCGATGTCTTTTCACCGTGTGCACTCGGAGCCATCCTCAACGACGAGACGATTCCGCGTTTGACCTGCGACATCGTGGCGGGATCGGCCAACAATCAGCTCGGTGCCTCTCGACACGACGCCATGTTGCGCGACCATGGCATTACGTATGCGCCCGATTATCTCATCAATGCCGGGGGCCTCATCTACGTCGCGGCTTTCTATGCCGGCCACGATACCGATCGGGCGAGCCAGCAGATCGAAGCGATCTACGAGACGCTGCTCGAGATCTTCGAGCGTGCCGATACCGAAAGTCGTCCGACGGGTCGCGTGACCAACCAGATCGCCGAGGAACGGCTCGAGGCGATCTGAGCGAGACTCTTCATGTCGAGTCGCCCTTCGCGCCGAGCGCCGGTCGCAGCCCGCAGAGTACGGATGCGACGAGTTTCGCCTGCGGGCACCGGCGAGTTCGACTATCTTTGGGACCACGGAGTTCTTGCGTCGTCTTCCCGTCTTCCTCTGATCCCATCGCTTTCAGCCCCCATTGTCTCGGGATTCTCCTGCAGGAGACGGCTCGCATATCCGATCTCTCCAGATCGATGACCTCCAACTCGTCGGCCCCGACACGGCAGACATCGGGGGGATGAAAGATTCAAGACACTCGATGTACGAGCCATGCATCCCAGGTTCGATCTCGTGCACGTCGCCTCGCTTTCCCCCTCTCGAGGAAGGACGTCCGGGCGAACGCGCGGGAAGGAGGTACGTTGACATGCGATTGCCCTCATCCCGGCCGTTGTACGCCTGCGTGGAACACATGTGATGCCATGCCCGTGAAGTGGATGAGCATCGGGGATGGGAGGGGGCCATTGGTCGTCTCGTCTCGACACCGGAGATGTCTATTCGACATGGAGCGGTGAGAGGGGAAGCATCAGGGGCTCGCGCTGCTCGAACAACAGAGGGAGCGCGGCGCTCCGTACCGTTCGCTCGAACCACGTGCCCAGCGCCGTCGAGGCCAGTGAGCGTGTCGAGCTCTCTCCTCGAAGTTTGTCGGCCAGGCGGGCCATCGCCGTGCCCATCGGCACATTCAACAGACCGTCGCGAGGGGGGTAGGGGCGATAGCGGGCCTCGCCGGACTCGAGTCCGGCTTTGGCTTCGGCTCGTCGGATGGCATCGAGCAATCCGCCCACCTCGTCGACCAGCTTCTTGTCGCGAGCCGCTCGCCCCGTCCAGACTCGTCCGCGCGCCGCGTCGTCGAGCTCGTCCATCGAGAGGGGGCGTGTCTCGGCGGCCTGACGCAAAAAGAGTCGGTACAGATAGTGGATCTCTCGTCCGACGCTTTCGCGTTCGGCATCACTCCAGGGTTCGAATAGATTCTGGCGTCCGGCGACGCGTCCTCGACGGGCAATTTCACGCTGTTCGACCCCGAGTCGTTCCAGCAGTCGACCCGCACTGAATTTGCCGGCGAAGATACCGATCGAGCCCGTCAGGGTCGTTGGGGTCGCGTAGATTTCGTCGGCCCCGGCTGCGACGTAATACCCCCCGCTGGCGGCCACGTTCCCCATCGAGGCGACGACGGGTTTGTGCTGGGCGAGCCGGCGGAGATCGCGGTAGATTTGATCGCTCGCCGTGGCACTTCCTCCGGGCGAGTCGACGCGCACGACAACGGCCTCGACGTTGCGATCCCGGATGAGCCGGTCGATCGTCTCGCCGATGGTCTCACTTCCCGTCAGTTGTCCCCCGATCAGGGGAGCTTCGCCCGAAGAACCTCCGATGATGGTACCGTCGATGTAGAGTACGGCGACTTCGGCCCGCCCCTCCCAGCCGTGGGTGGGAGACGGTTGCGGGTTGTAGCCAGATTCGAGCAATCGGGTGACCCCGAACTGCTCGCGGAGTTGATTGTCGAGTTCGTCTCGGTAGAGAACACTGTCGATCACGTCGCGTTCAACGGCCTCGCCGGGGGGGGCCGGGACGTGGTCGATCATCGAGCGGACCTCCTGTTTGTCGAGCGAACGCCCCTGTGCAATCCCGCCGACGACCTCGTCGTAGAGCGTGTCGACATAGGCGGTCGTCTGCTCGACTTCTTCGGGAGACGGACGGGATTGTATGTACGATTCGGGGGCCGACTTGTAGGCGCCAATTCTAATAAATTCGGCTTCCACTCCAATCGAGTCCAGAGCCTCGGCATAGTGTGTCTGGGTGGCCGTCAGTCCCTGCGGCGAATACGGCTGAGATGGGGGCAGCCAGACGCGAGATGCCGAGGACGCGATGTAAGCATTGACAAACGACGGAGCCTCCAGAAAGACGGCGACCCTGGTCCCTCCCTCCCGGAGGGCGGCGAATCGCTCGCGGAGCTCCCAGGCCTGAGCATATCCCAGTTCTTGTCCGCCGAGCGAGGCCACGACGCCGTCGACCGACGGATCCGACCCGATCGCTTCGAGTTTGAGAAGAAGATTCCGAAAGCTCAGACTCGAGGGGGCCAGCAGCGAACTCGTGCCTCGTTCGGCGATCCTTTGAGTCAGATCGACCTCGACCCATCGCCCCTTGGGACTGAGCACCGAGGGATGCGGTCGAGCACTGAGGCGGACCGTATTCGACCACGACGACACGTCGGCGCCATCTCCGTTGCGTCCGGAGCGGATCCCCACCGCCGAACGCATGCCCGAGCGACCGAGCGACAACTCCAGTCCCGCCGTCAGGGACGCAAACGACAAGTTCGGTTCTCCTCGACGCGAGCGAAGCGGTAGATCGGCCCGGGCATACGCGCTGATCCCGGGAATGGGCTCGGTGCGAATGCGAGGAGTCCAGGCGAGCGCGCCATCGGCCGAGGCCCATTCGATCTGTTGATCGACGACCAGCGCCCCCTGAAAGAATCGCAGGGCCCATCCAGAAGCAACCGTCAGGGGCAAGCCACGGCCCGGACTGAGAAAAGGGCGATTGACGTCGCGGAGGGCGAGCCCGAACCCCATGAGGGGAGACGGGCGCCACTGCAG
>JAQCND010000086.1 GCA_028274765.1 Bradymonadaceae bacterium | reverse complement strand
CATAATCGCGCGGGCCGAAGAGTGCCGTCCCGAGACGGACGATCGTGGCTCCCTCCTCGACGGCCACCTCGAAGTCGTTGGTCATGCCCATCGAGAGATACTCGAAGATCGAGGCGTCTCGCTCGTCGCTAGCGGCGATCCACTCTCGGGCCTCGTCGAAGAGACGACGGAGCTGTTCGAATCGCGGCCGGTTATCCTCCGGGTCTTCCTCGTAGGGAGGGAGTGTCATCAATCCCCGAAGTCGCAAACTCGGGTACTCGAGTGTCATCTCCAGCAGATCCTCGAGTCCATCGGGAGCAACCCCGCCTTTGCTGTCGTCTTCGGCGACATTGACTTGGACGAGTGCGTCGACCTCCCCCGACGACCGTCGATGGAGCTGCTTCGTCACGCTCCGGCGGTCGACCGAATGCACCATCGCGATGTCGTCGGCGACGTACTTGGCCTTGTTCGACTGCAGGCGGCCGACGAAGTGCCATCGAATGTCGTCGGGGAGCTGCTCGTATTTGTCCTCCCACTCCTGGACGTAGGAGGCGCCGAATGATGTGACTCCGTGTTCGTAGAGCGTCTCGATGGACTCGATCGGATGGGTCTTGCTGACGGCGACGAGTTCGATCTCTTCGCGCGACCGCCCCGCACGCTCAGCCGCTTCGGTGAGGCGACGCTCGACACTTTCGAGCCGCTCGCGCATCGTCTCGGGGGCGTACTGTTCGTCGGTCATGACTCACTCCATGTGTTGCAGAAACATCTCGTGATGTGATGACGGCTCGTCAGACACGATTTGTTCGGAGCCGATCCGGTTCTGGGACGCACGTCGTGTGCGTCGAGTCCGGTCGTCTCGAACCCCCCGGCTTTTTCATCCCGCGTCGGTCTCGACAAACGGGTGAAGTTCCCCCGCACCGATGGTCTCGAGCGAGGCTACGACCTCCGCGATCGGGAGCCCGACGACGTTGAAGTACGATCCCTCGATCTCGTCGACCAACAGCGCCCCGAAGTCTTGAATACCGTAGCTGCCGGCTTTGTCGAAAGGTTCGCCGGTGGCGACATAATGGCGAATGGTCTCGTCGTCCAGGTCGCGCAGCCGCACATTCGTCCGGAGGGCGCGCCCCTCTTCGTCTTCGGTCCGATGATGGTGCCAGACAAAAGCCGTGACGACCTCGTGCCACTCCCCCGACATGGCCCGCAGCATAGCACGAGCTTCCTCGGCATCTCCGGGCTTCTCGAGCACTTCGTCCTCGAAGACGACGATCGTATCCGCTGCCAGCAACCAGTCCGGATGGGGCGAGTCGGCCTCGAGCCCCGCGGCGACATCGCGGACCTTCTCCCGTGCCAACCGACGGGCATACGCCTCGGGCGCTTCCCTCGGCTGCCGCGATTCGGGGATGTCGCTGACGATCACCTCGACTCGCCATCCGAGGCGTTCGACGAGTTCGCGCCGTCTCGGCGATCCACTCGCCAGAATGAGATCGTGTTCGGGGGATGAAGGCGTCATAGACGGAGGCGTATCGGTGGTCACGGAACTCGAGCATGCATTCAGCAGGCGACTTGACGGTAGACACGGGGGCAGAGGGTGTCAAAGCGTCAGCCCGAGCATGGAGCACCCACGTGGGGCACTTCGGGACGCAGCGGGAGAGCGCGCACACGCATTCGCTCGATGCCTCGGGGAGAGTGAAAGGCGATGGATGGAGCACGGTTCGTCGATACCTCGAACGCTTCGCGCCTCCGGCACCGGGGGCCAGTCGATCGCAGGACGCAACAATCACCACGATCTCGTCGACGATCATCAACAGAGGGGAATGCACGGTGGACTGCAGGTGGTTGAAGGGGTCCACCGCCGATTCGAGCCGGGCGCCGATGTCGCATCGCCGCTCGCTCGTCTCCCCTCTCTGGCCGGCGATCGGCGGCGGGTGCCTGAAAGCGCACCGGGTGGGACATGTGGCGACGTATATCTGACACGGAGAACTCCAAGTGCTCACCGAATGAGAGGAGGTCGAGCCTTTAGATAGGTGTTCGAAAAATCTTACACGTTCACTCTCTACATGCTCTCGAGAAGTGAATCCCGACGCGCCCCCTGAGCTGTCGAGCGGTCCAACCGCTGAGCTGTTGGAGACGAGCGAATATTCTCACCATCGCAAGCTCAACTGCTCACCAGCTTACCCGCTCAACGGCTTCTTGAGCGCACGGTGGAGCCATCTCGACGTTCAGTGATGATCATCTGTGATGTCTACGAACGGCTATTTAATCGTGTGACATGCACACACGAGGTGACCCGAGCTACTCTTGCCTCCGAGATCCATCCCCCCATCCTTGAAACCTCGACGACGGTTGATCCATCGTTCATGTACGCAAGCGACGGAGCCCCCTCGCCTCCCACACGCTCGCCTTCATGTCCACGCACTACGTCATCGTCGGCAACGGCGTCGCCGGTATCCGGGCCGCCTTCGAGATTCGCAAACGCTACGGCCCCGACGCCGCTCGCATCACCGTCATCGGCGACGAGACCGACTACTTCTTTTCGCGGACGGCCTTGATGTACGCCTTCATGAACCAGATGCAGCGCCCCGATCTGGAGCCTTACGAGCGACAGGCGTACGAGCAACAGGCCGTCGAGCGCATACGGGGGCGCGTCACCAACCTCGACGCTGACACCCAGCAACTGACACTCGCCCCGGCCGACAAGCCTCTGCTGCGCGAAGACGAAAGCCACGGCATCATCGCCGATCTCGTCGATTCGTTCCGTGGGCTCGGCTCGTTGCTGACCGGCGATGGAGGTGGCACGAAGGCACTCGCCTCGAACAACATGACCGTCGAGGAGGGGCTCAAACGTCTGGGACGAGGTGTGGATCAACAGGATGAGACGCCGGAGACAGTCGAATACGACAAACTCCTCTTGGCGGTCGGCTCCGAGCCTCGCATGGTGCCCTTCGAGGGACTCGACGCCACCGACGAGGGCGTCGTCAATTTCGTCTCGATGCAGGACCTCGACAAGTGCGAGCGCCTGACGCCCTCGACCGACCGCGCCGTCGTCGTCGGAGGCGGGTTGATTGGCATCGAGCTGGTCGAATGTCTGCACCACCACGGTGTCGAGGTGACGTTTCTCGTCCGTGAGCCCTATTTCTGGCCCGTCGGGCTCCACCAGCAGGAGGGCGACATGATCGCCGACCACATCCGCGAACACGACGGGATCGATCTCAAGCTCGAGGAGGAGCTCGCCGAGATTATCCCCGGCGATGACGGGCGCGTCGAGGCGATTCGCACCAGCGAGAACCATCGCATCCCGTGCCAGATGCTCGGGATCGCCATCGGGGTCGTCCCGCACATCGACTGGCTGGAATCGGTCGAGACGCCGCCCGAGACCGACCACGGCATTCTCGTCGATCGCTCGTTCGAGACCTCGCTGCCGAACGTCTGGGCGGCCGGCGACTGTGTCGAGATCGAGACGGAGCCGGACGAGGACAACATCGTCGAGCACATCTGGTACTCGGCCAAGCGCCACGGCGAGCTGGCGGGGCGCAGCATGCTGGGCGACGACATCGAATACGAACAGCCCCTCTTTTACAACAGCGCCAAGTTCCTGGAGATCGAATACACCACGGTCGGCGAGGTCACGACCGCCGACGCCGGCACGCCGTCGGTGTACCGCAAAATGCCGGGTGAGCCGATCAGCCAGCGCATCGTCTACAACGAGTCGGACGAGGTGATCGGCTTCAACATGCTCGGCTCTCGGTGGGACCACACGATTCTGGAGAATTGGATTGAAGAGCGTCGAGAGGTCGACTGGGTGCTCGACAACCTCGAGCAGGCCCAGTTCGACGTCGAATTCGGGGTCGTCGACCTGGAGGCCATGGAGGAGAAACGCGTCGAGCTCCACGGGCCGCCCGAGTTCTAACTTCGGATTGGGTCCGCTCGAACCGATACGCTCACCGAGAACCGACGCGCGACGCACACTCGCTTTCGACGAGACGCCGCTCCGAGCGGCAGGAGGATTGCCATGCGACAACAAGGGACACTCGGCTGGCTCAAACACGACATCACCCATCGCGGCATCACCGCCTGGCTGCTGTCGATTGCGCTGTTGACGATGTATCTGTTTCTCTACTGGGGGGGTAAAGAGTTATTCGGCATGCCGCTTCCCGACTATCCGACTCAACTCGCCAACTGGGTTGGAGGGACACTCGGGCTCGAGACCATTACCAAATGGACGCTCTACGGGCTGCTCTACACGATCGCGATCGTGGTGGGTGGGATCTACGTCATCTCGAAATACCGCCACAACGCTTACCAGATCGTGCGCACCGGCGTCGTGATGTTCGTCCAGATCTCGCTGGCCTTCGCCATCCCCGAGATTCTCAAGATCTTCGATCAGCCGGGACTCTATTTGAGCTATCTCTGGCCGCTCGAGATCAAAAACCTCTATCCATCGACGCTCCAGGGCGCCCCGCTGTACTTCGCCGTCTGGACGATCGTCGGTTCCTTCGTCGTGACGCCCATCCTCGGCGTCTTCTATGGCAAGCGCTGGTACTGCTCGTGGGTCTGCGGTTGTGGCGGGCTCGCCAATACCGCTGGCGAACCGTTTCGCCATCTCACCCCGACCAGCAGCTCCTCGTGGAATTTCGAAAAGTGGGCCGTCCACCTGACGCTCATCCTCGCCTTCTTGACCACGGGTCTGGTCGGTGCCAGTTACATCGTCGGCGACCAGTATCCCCAGCTTCAGGCGGCCGCCAACAGCTTCCAGAGCTGGTACGGTTTCATCTTCGTCACGATGATCTCGGGCATCCTCGGCGTCGTCCTCTATCCGATCGGCGGGACCCGCGTCTGGTGTCGAAATTTCTGTCCGATGGCCGCCATCTTGGGGCTGGTCCAGAAGTTCGGCCGCTACCAGATCACGGTCAAAGACGACATGTGCATCTCGTGCGGGATGTGTACGACCTACTGCGAGATGGGCATCGACGTCCGCGCTTACGCCCAGGCCAACGAGGACTTCACCCGGGCGGCCTGCGTGGGCTGTGGGCTCTGCGAGGAGGTTTGCCCCCGCGGCGTCCTGCATCTCGAAAACGAATGGGACCAGGACCCGCAGGAGCTGACGATGTCCGGCTTCCTCAACGAATCGTACAAATCATGAGCTCGAATGTCGCCCCACCGTATAGAGCCATCACATTAAAATCATCGCTGACACTATGGCAACCGGGTCTCGATGCCATCGTCGGGCTGCCGCTTCGCCTCTTTCCCTTGAAGGGGCGCGCTGAAGCGACGTGCCAGCACGGCTGATCACTTCCAAAACACGCGGGCATTTCAACGACATGTCGGGGCGCTCCCGAGAACCCTGGAGTGTCCGTGGGGGGCGACGCCCCTG
>JAQCND010000085.1 GCA_028274765.1 Bradymonadaceae bacterium | reverse complement strand
CATAATCGGCCTCGAGGCCCATCCGCGATTCGACGGAGGCGAGGCGATCTCGAAGGACGGAGTCGGCCACTCGAGGGACGACAAACCAGTAGACACCGGCCAACAGGAGTATCACGCCCCCCGCCAGCAGGATGCTCCTCCCGATCCACGTTCGAATCCGGCCCATAGAGTCCTCGGCCCCGTCTTCGTCGCCGTCTCGAGGGGTTCGACCGGGCTCAGGGGGCGAGGTCTCCCTTGAATTATCAGTTTCATCCGACATAACGGTCCGTCGTCGAGTCGACGAAGATACATCGGCGTGATTGCATCAACAGAGAGTAACACAAACATTAAACATTGTGTTTCTCCGAGCGAGCTTCAAGTTGGGTCTCTCCCCCCACTCGAGCCCGGTCCTCTCATTCGAGGGGCCCGTTCATTCGACAGCGAACGGATCGTGTCGGCCCCCGTCCCGCGCGCTTGACTTTTGAGTGGCGACAAACCATTTTCAACCGGCGTCGTCGCCTCCCGCCTCGTTCGGGAGCATCTGTCAATCACTCCTCCGAGCCCACCCGGAGATGTCATGGGGAATATCAAAGACGATCTGATGGAAGCTGCGATGAAGGCCCTTCAGAACCCGAAGATCCAGGAGATCATGAGCAACGAAAAGGTTCAAAAGGGCATGGCCGAAGTACTCAAGACGTCGTACGAGCTGAAATCGCAGCTCGACGAGACGCGCGAGGAATTCGCCCGCAAGCTGAATCTCGCGACCTCGGACGATCTTCGCGACATGAAGCGCGAGCTGGATCGTCTGCGCCGTCAGGTCGACCGCCTCAAAGAACAGCAGCGCCGTCGAGAATCCGACGACGAATAACTCCATCCTCTCTCCGGCCTGCTCTCGAGTCCCGAAAGCTCGCCCAGAGAGCGATCTCGACGAACCATCGAGCGCCTCGAGCCGCTCGCTCCTCCCCTCTTTTGACGCAATAGAGACGTGAGTCCACCCAAGATTCTGGTGACAAACGACGACGGGTTCGGAACTCGAGGCATTCGGGCTATCACGGAGGCGATGGAGCCCATCGGCGAGGTCTGGGTGGTCGCCCCCGATTCCGAACAGAGTGGAGTGGGATGCTCGATCAGCCTCCGCGAGCCCCTGCGAGTCCACGAACACGGTGAGCGCCGCATGAGTGTCAGTGGCTCGCCAGCGGACTGTACCTACATCGCGCTCAATCACCTCCTCGAGGACCCCCCCGATCTCTGCGTCTCCGGAATCAACCACGGCGCCAATCTGGCCGATGATCTGCTCTATAGTGGGACGGTGGCAGGGGCGGTCGAGGCGACGCTATCGGGCGTGCCCAGCATCGCCGTGAGCCTGGCGGGGCACACCGACATGCCCTTCGAGATTGCCGGTAATTTTGCGGCAGATCTGGCCCATCGCGTCCTCGACGAACCGCTCCCACGCGATGTCCTCTTGAACGTCAACGTCCCCGAAAACGCGACCCCGGAGACCGATGCGCGCGTCGTGAAACTCGGACGGCGCAACTATCGGCGGGAAGTTACTCGCAAGCTCGATCCTTATCAGCGCCCCTATTTTTGGCTCGGGGGCGCCGAGCTCGGCTTCGACGACCTGCCGGGCAGCGACTGCAATGCCATCACGGATTCAACCATTACCGTCACCCCCGTCCATCTCGATCTGACGCATTACCAGTTCATGGAGGAGATGCGCGACTGGGAGCTCGATGGCTGGGAGGAGGACGACGATGAGTGATCTGGAGATACGCCTCGAGTCGACGATCGCGACGATTCCCGATTTTCCGGAGGAGGGCGTCCTCTACCGAGACATCACGCCCGTCCTCCAGGATCATGCGCTCTTCCGCGATGTCATTCGTCATTGGGGAGAGCGCTATTCGGGCGACAGCATCGAGGCCGTTGCCGCAATCGAGAGTCGGGGCTTCCCCTTTGGTTCGGCGCTCGCCTATGAACTCGGCGTGGGGCTTTCGCTGGTACGCAAACCCGGCCAACTCCCCCGCGAGGTGCATCGCGTCACCTACGAACTCGAGTACGGTACGGATACACTCGAGCTTCACACCGATGCGTTCGAAGAGGGCGATCGCGTCCTCGTTGTCGACGATCTGCTGGCGACTGGCGGCACGGCACAAGCGGCGGCCGAGCTCGTCGACGCCTGCGGCGCCGACGTCCACGAAATGGCCTTCGTCATCGAGCTCCTCGATCTCGAGGGGCGCGAGTGTCTCCGGGCCGAGGACGTCTGCTCGCTGGTCACGTACGAATGACATCTCGTGCGAGCCTCGTCGTACTGACACACTCACGGAGGACATGGCGCGGGACGGGGACATCCATGTTCGAGGGCTCGATTGATGGTGAAACAGCTACGGCCCTCCGGGAACTGAACGACAAAGCTACCCCCATCGGTATAGAGAGTCTTCTCTCGGCCCCCCTCCCCACCTCGAGCCGGGGGAGGACGCCATGCTCTTTTCTCCGATCCCTCAACTGCTCTTCGAATCACCATTGCCCGACATGTTCACGACACTCATACGTCACACGATATGGTTGAATTGACTCCGATGTGCGGTGGTGCCGAGCTGGGCGCCGCCGGTTATCTCCTCGAATCTGACGGTCGCTCTCTTCTGATGGACTGCGGGATCGGCGGCGGAACCGGGCTGAGATGGCTCGACGACCTCCCCGACGATCTCGAGGCCTGCTGGATCAGCCACGCCCACCTCGATCACCTCGGCGCGGCTCCGGCCATTCTGGCCGAAGATCCCCTGCTCGACTGCTACGCCACACCTCAGACCAAGGCGATCGCCGAACTGACGCTCAAAACCGTGCCCGAGATTCCGCGCCACCAGGCGGCAGGGATCGGCGACGAGATCGAGGCGCTGGCACCGATGGAGTATCA
Organism: Bradymonadaceae bacterium; assembly: GCA_028274765.1. GTDB lineage: Bacteria > Myxococcota_A > Bradymonadia > Bradymonadales > Bradymonadaceae > CAJXPB01. The sequence continues at coordinate 5,021 of JAQCND010000085.1, read as the reverse complement.
CACGCTCCCTTCCATCGAGGCCCCAACCGCCGAGTTCCCCCGACTGATGCCCTTCCCGGCCGGCCACATCCTGGGAGCGTCGATGCTCTCGGCGGAATTTCAGGACGACGACGGCGAGATCACGCGCATCTTCTACACGGGCGATTTCTGCAGTCACGACCAAGTGATCACGCCCGGCGCTCGCTTTCCCCAGGTTGACGACGAATTCTCGGTCGATGCGCTCGTCATGGAGGGCGTGATGTCGACCGACGAAGAGGCCGACGACATCGACTACGACCGCGAGTGTCAGCGACTCGTCGAAACGCTCTCGACCGATGGTCCGCGGGTGGTTGGCCTCTCGCCGACGGGGTCGGCCCCGGAGATGGCTGCCGCGCTCCACGAGGCGGGACTGAACTTTGTCGTGCACGACTACATGCAGCCGGTGCTCGAAGCCTACAGCGAGGCCCATCCGGAGCGATTGCCCCTCGAGGCGCTCGAATTCCGCGATACCGGCGAGACCAAAGACCGCGTCCTCGCCGGGGGACTGGCGCTGGCTCCGGGTGATCAGTTCGAGCTCGGGAGTCCCGCCGGCAAGTTCGCCCGCGAGATCTTCGACGACCCCGGTGCTGTTCTCGCCGTTCTCAATCGCGCCCACCGATCCGAGCCGATCGGCGAGATGATGGCGGCCGAGCCCGGCGAAAAACGAGAACTCTACGGCCTCTGGCGTCCGGTCGAGGCAACCGTCGAGCGGTTCGTTCTCCCCAATCACGCCCCCCGATGGGGATTAGTCGGTGCCGTCGAGGCCCTCGATCCCGACCGTGTCATCCTGGTTCACGGCCGTGAATCTCGACTCTACGCCCTGCGTCGAGCTCTCGAAAAATCCGGTTACGAGGGACCGATCGACATTCCTGACAACGGCGAGACGCTCGAGATCGGCGCATAACGACGGATGCCTCTCGGTCCCCAACCGAGAGTGCCTCCCTGGAATCTGCATATACGGTGTCGGCAGCCCATCTACCAGAGAGAGGCAACTCGTTCGGTTGGGACGCCAAAACATTCGGAGTCCCCCTCTACGTGAGCGACCCGCCTCTTCCCCGATTGAGTCAAACGTACGGCTCACACCAACCTCGCCCGAACATGGTGAGTATCGTCTCTTCGAGCTACGACCCATGCGCGGAGCGAGGCGCTACTGCCTTGATATGTTTCTGTAGATCTCCTTCGAAGGCGCTCGAGGAGACGAACGAGGCAGGTAGATGAAGCGGCTTAAAATAAGCATTTGAAACGATCTTATACGTCTGCCTGGGATGGGCTGTCGAGAGAGACATCCCAGTGCGCCATCCCGAGCTGTCGAGCCGTCAAGCTGTCGAGCTGCTGGATAGAAGGGCGTTCCTACTGTTGTGAGCTGATCTGCTGACCCGCTTGCCTGCTCGACGGCTTGTCGATCTCATGGTGGAGACCTCTCGACGTTCAGTGATGCTCATCTGTTAGATTGTTACGAACGGCTATTTAATATCGCCGGCAGAAGATACACTTCTCCACATGTTCCCTCCTGGCGCGCCCATGTGCGCGCCACCCGCCGACGGCCGGCCAACGAGGGGAGAAGCGGCCACACACGAGTCGAGGCCGTGCGGCGACGAGCTCCTTCCGAAACCCCTGCAGCTCGTCGCACGATCCCCTCTATTCATGATCGTCGGCAGTATGGAGCGATATGTTGCGTCAGACGCGGCGGGGCGGAGGAGACATCTCGACATCCCGTGATCACCAAACCCCGCACCGATCCAATCGACCGATGCGGGGTTGAGATGCGTTCCAAAGGGGGTGAGCGGGCTATCCTTCACTCTGTTGCATGCGCTCGTGCCGCAGCGATTCGCTGGCGAACCGATCCGAGAACGGCCCGAGGATGTAGACCCGGAACATGTACCAGGCGAAGTTTTCGACATTGAGCCGGTCGTCGATCTCGTCGGCGACCTCTTCGTGGGCCTCCGGCAGTTCACTCCAGTGCAGCCCGGGCTGCTCGTGGTGAACGGTGTGGTAACCGTTGTTGAAGAGATACCAGTTGAGCACCGGACCGACGAAGTTGCGCGAGTGATCCATCTCGGAGAGTTCGTCGGCGTGGACGTGCTGGAGGTAGTTGATCGCCAGGATCGAGAAGAGGCTGAACTGCTGGGGAACGACGATGTAGACGAGCGCCTTCTGCCAGTTCAGCCAGAGCGCGACTCCGACATAGAGCGTGATGACGACGTACTGAGAGACGTAGAACCAGAAACGCTCGGGGCGTCGATCCCACATCAACTGCAGGTACTCCTTGATGGCGCCCTGCTGAAAGTAGCTGCTAATGGCGGGATAGGAGACGAGCGTCAGGAGGTTGTTCTTTTCGCTCACCCGATACGTCTTCGTGTGATCCTCCTCTCGATTGTTGTGTTTGTGGTGGTTTTTGTTGTGGGTGGGAATCCAGGCGAAGGCCGGAAATCCATAGAAGAGCGTGATCCAGTAGTCGGTGAGGACGTTGAGCGCCTTGGAGTCCCAGAACCTCACGTGATTGTGATTGTGCGCGATTACCCCGACGGGCACGGCCATGATCATTAAGCCGGCAAACACGTAGGGGTTGAAGAAGGGAAGCCACCAGGCTGCTGCAAGAAGGCCGGTGGTCACTGCCATGTATGCGACCGATTTGATATCTTCTTTGTGACGCAACATACGAACTGACCTCAGTTCTGAAACCGCTCGATACTCATCCAACCACGAAGGTGAATGGTACGTGAAGTGTGAACTCCACGCCCGCGAAGCGCGACGTTATCCCACACAATCCGCCTTGGCAAGTGTGTTGCGCCGCAAGGTCGGGATTGCTACTCTATCAACTGATTGATTCCATACCTCCATCTCGTCCCGCACACTCGATACGACCTACCATGAACACGGACACGCCGTATCTCATGATGTGCGTGCTTGCTCTGACTGTCGGGAGCATCGCCATCTGGACGCCCCAGTCGGCGGAAGCATGCTCGCCAGTGCCCTGCTTTGGCGAAGCACTCATCCCTGAAGACGGAAGTTCGTTCGCCGTGCTCCCAGAGGGCCAGCGTCTATCGTTCGTCTGGCGACCGGGGGCGAACGCCGGACAGATGCCTCAGCCCTCGGACGTCACTCTCACCCACCTCGGTGAGGATCGCACGATCGATGTCAATCTGCAGCCAACGGGGAATCGGTGGGGGCGGAGCTGGTTTATCGAACCCAAAGAATCTCTCGAACCCCAATCGAACTACCGCCTCGAAGCCGATGGCCCCTGCCAGCGATCTCGAGAGGACACGCTCACGTCGACCTTCCAGACCACCGATCGCGTCTTCTTTCCCGCCCCAAGGGCGAACCTCGACGTTCGCCCGTTGCAGCGTCAATCCATCCAGCTCCCCAGCGGTGGGTCGTGTTCGAAACAGGTCCCGGCCGCCACGGTCTCGCTCGACGTTCAGCTCGGGGAACAGGCCCAAAAGTGGCGCGATCTGCTGCTCTATCAGACGTATGTCGTCGATCCTTCGGGAGAACGCCGAAGATGGGGCTCGCAGCATTCCGTCGCAAGTCTCCCACCTCTGGGAGGAAGCTGGGAAGGGCGAGGTCGGGACATGCTATATACCTCCTGTCAGGACCAGGGGCGGCATGCCGATTTCGGACTCGAGGCCGGGGTGACCTACACGGTCTACGTCGAGGTGTATCTGCCGGGCACGAACGTCTCGACTCGGACGGAGGAACGTCGGGTGACTCTGCGCTGCGACGATACCCCGGAAGGGGATGTCGGGGTCGATGCCGGACCAGGGCCGACCGACACCGGTCCCTCGATCGACGTCGAATCGCCCTCTTCGGATACCTTCGTCCCATCCGACGCCACCTCGCCCACCACTCCCGACACGTCCTCGACCGATTCGAGCGACCCGTCCCGGAGCAACGATGTTCACTGGGGCAACTCTGACGACTCGGCCCCGGACTCGGCCCAACAGGGGGCTTCGTGTACGTCCACCGGAACGTCGACGCCCTTTTCGTGGTCGTGGTTGTTTGTGCTCACAGGATTGATATGGACGAGACGACGATTCGATGAGTGATGATTCGATGAAAGAGTTGACCATGCATATCCAAACATCGTCGCTGCTGACGCTCGTCCTCGTTTTCGGCATCGGGGGGATCGTTTCAGGCGTCTCCCAGCCCGCTGAAGCGTGCAGTCCAGCGCCCTGCTATAAATCTGCCCTCGTTCCCGAAGACGAGAGTTCGGTCGCCCTGCTCTCGGACCAGCGATTATCGTTTGTCTGGCGCGTAGGCGCCCTCTGGACGTCACCCGGCAGTAGTCGCGAGCGCATGGCTCGTCCCTCCGACGTCACCCTCACCCATCTCGACGACGATCGCACGATCGAGGTCGAGCTTCAGCAGGCAAACGAGGACCGAGACCAGCTCTGGCTGCTCCAACCCAAAGAGTCGCTCGAGCCTCGGTCGAGTTATCGTCTCGACGTCAATTTGCCCTGTGATCGGCCTCCGAAAGACACGCTCGAGTCGACATTTCAAACGACTGAGCAACTCTCGCCGTCTTCTCCAACAGCGAGCCTCGAGGTCGGTTCGATCGAACGCCAGATGATTCGTCTTCCTAGCGGTGCCTCTTGCTCGCGTTCGGCTCGGGTCGCAACAGCGTCGCTGAACGTCCAGCTCGGCAGCCAGCTCCAGCAGTGGCGTGATCTTCTTTTCTACCGAACGCGTCTCATCAAACCATCGGGAGAGACTCGAGACTGGACACCGGTCCATTCGGCCATCAGCGCTCCTGCTCCGGGCGCGAGCTGGGAGGGCCGCGGCACCGACATGCTGTATACGTCTTGTGAGGACGAGGGGCAGTTCGCCGACTCTGGACTCGAGCCCGGAGTGAGTTACGAGGTGTACGTCGAGGCCCAACTCCCGGGAACGGAGATCACGGCTCGCACCGACACACGCCAGATCACTCTGAGTTGTGATGATGACGGAAGTCCCGCTGGCGGTAGCTCGGGATCGAGCTCAGACACGGGCATCTCGAGCGATGG
>JAQCND010000075.1 GCA_028274765.1 Bradymonadaceae bacterium | reverse complement strand
GACACGATTGTAGGCGCCTCGCCGTATATCGAGACCGAGGCGATGATCTCGAGTCCGACCAATCTGAACGGGTTGGTCATGCGAGGCATCGATCCCAAGACCGTCGGCAATGTCAGCGATCTCCCCAACGAAATCGTCGAGGGTCAACTCGAATACCTCGAGGATGCCTCCCCACTGCTCGACAAACTGGCCTCCCAGTCCGACGATGATTTTGGATCGTTGATGGATAAAATCGAGGAGGAGCGAAAGGAGGAGCAGACGGATTCACGGAGAGCGCCCGGTGATGGCGCAGGGGCATCCCCCGATGCCGGGATGCCGCCAGAGGCAGACGAGCGCAATTCCTCGGACGACCTCGGAGCCATTCTCGAGGATGATGACTCGTCGTCCGACCGTGACATGCCTCCGATCGCTGGCGACGAGTCCGACAACAAGAAGGATACGAAGTCGGGGGGCTCTCAGTCCAACGGGGCAATGCCTCCAATCGACGGTGACAAGGAAGCGGATGACTCGAACGATTCGGGTCAGATGCCTCCGATTGCCGGTGACGAGGGAGCGGATGACTCGAACGATTCGGGTCAGATGCCTCCGATCGCCGGCGGTGACGACGGGAACGGTGCGGACGACGGGGCCTCGACGTCGAGCGGGGACATGCCATCGATCGCTGGCGACGACGATCAAGAGGAGGGGGCGTCGAACCTCCCCGGTATTCTGATCGGCAAGGAGCTGGCGAAATCACTCCAGGTCGACCTGGGAGACGAGGTCAAGGTCGTCACTCCCCAGGGGGAGATGACTCCGACGGGTCCCATTCCCCGCAGCCGCCCCTTCCGAGTGGTCGGTATTTTCTACACCGGCATGTACGAATACGACGCCAACTTCGGCTACGCCCTTCTCTCTGACACGAAAGATTTTCTCGATCAGGAAGGGGTGACGGGGCTGGAGCTGAAGACGGTCGATGTCGAGCGGGCCATCCCCATCGCCGATCGACTCCAGCAAGCCCTGGGCGACGGGGTCGACGTGCTGGACTGGAAAGAGATGAATCGCAGTCTCTTCTATGCGTTGAAGCTCGAAAAGATCGCGATGTTCGTCGTGCTGACGTTCATCATCCTCGTCGCCAGCTTCAGCATCATCGCCATGCTGATCATGATCGTGCTCGAAAAGAAGCGCGACATCTCCGTGTTGAAGTCGATGGGGATGACCGACGGTGGAATCATGCGCATCTTCATGTTCCAGGGGGTCGTCATCGGGGCAACGGGCGCAGTGCTCGGCCTCGCCGCGGGCCTGGGCATATGCGGATTGCTGGTGCGATATGGCTTTCCGCTCAACTCGGACGTCTACTACATCTCGACGCTGCCGGTCGAAGTCGATCCCCTGGAGGTCGGGCTCGTCGTGCTGTGTACAGTCGTAATCAGTTTTCTGGCGACTCTCTATCCCTCCAAAAAAGCCTCGGACCTCCAGCCCGTCGAGGGGTTGCGATACGAATGATGTGCGATACGCTCCAGCCGCATGCGTCGGCCCCGCTGCTCCCCCTCTGATCTCGCGTTCCAGTGCCATGAATGACCATTCCGAACGCCCTCTCGTCGAAATCCACAATCTGACCAAGCGATTCACCCATCGAGACGAAGAGCTGACGGTACTCGAGGAGCTCGATCTCGACGTCTACAAGGGAGACCGGATCGCCATCATGGGGCCGAGTGGGGCGGGCAAGAGCACTTTGCTCCAAGTCATGGGCACGCTCGACGAACCGACCTCGGGAGAGGTCCTCTTCGATGGCGATGCGATATTCGAGCGAGATTCGGATGCCATCGCGGACTTTCGCAATCGCGAGATCGGATTCGTCTTCCAGTTTCACCATCTCCTGCCCGAATTTACGGCCCGTGAAAACGTCATGATGCCGGGGATGATCGCCCGGATGGCACGCGGAGAGGTCGAGGACCGGGCCGAGCATCTCCTCGAGATGGTGGGACTCGAAGAGCGCCTCGAACACCAGCCGGGGGAACTGTCGGGCGGCGAACAGCAGCGCGTCGCCATTGCTCGCGCGCTTTTCATGGAGCCGAGATTGCTGTTGACCGACGAGTTGACTGGAAACCTTGATCTCAAAACCGGCGCTGGGATACACGCAATGCTCAGTGACCTCAACGAAGAAACCGGGGTCACGATTGTCGTGGTGACGCACGATCCCCGACTCGCCGAGCAGATGCCGATCAAACTGGTGCTCGACGACGGCGGTATTCTTCCGTTCGAGCCCGGCGACGAACAGGTCGGTGATCGCATCCCCGAATCCCAACTTTACCGAGAGCCCACCAACCCGAGGCAGCTCCGCGCCGACTCGAACGAAGACGTCTGGCAAGAAGCCCAGGAGTCGGCGTAGCGCTTCAGACGGGCAGGTGGGGTCGCAGTATCCGTGACACATGCACACAAAGTGGATTGATATTCGGCATTTCTCGATGATGACATGGGTGGCGCTCGTCGTCGCCTCGATCGGGATGGGGGGGGACGCGGGCAACGTCCGGGCTCAGTCACCATCCTCGGACGCCCGGCAGGGGACCAACTACGACGTCGAGGCCCCCTCGGGTCAGAGGCGTTCGGACGGGCAGGCCGATCGCTCGTTTGGGACCGAGACGGCCGATCCTGAGGAACGTGACCTCGAGATGCCCGAGGGCGATCCGGTCGAGCCGGGCGCGACGATCGACGAGGTTCGCGTGGCGGGGAACCGACGGGTTCGCGAAAGTTCGATCCTCGAACGCGTTCAGCTCGAGGCCGGAGACGAACTCGATCGCGAGACCGTTTCCGAGGACGTCCATCGCGTCTTTCGCCTCGAATATTTCCAGGACATTCGGGTCGACGCCACGGAGACGTCGGACGGTCGCGTGATCGTGACGTTTGTCGTCGCCGAGAAGCCGGCCATCTCCCAGGTGCGCTTCGAGGGCAATCAGCAGTTCGGCGAAGACGATCTCTCCAAGAAAGTGACGTTCAAGTCGCGAGAGATCCTCGACATCGGGGCCGTCGAGGAAAGTGCCGACAAAATTAAACAGAAATATACCGACAAGGGATACTATTTGGCCGAGGTCGACTACCGTATCGAGCCCGAGGAGGGTCGTAACAATCTTGTCGACGTGATCTTCGAGATTCGCGAATTCGCCAAGGTCAAGGTCAAGCGCGTCACCATCCTCGGTAACGAAGCGATCTCGGACGCGGACCTTGAGCGCCGCATGAAGACGCGCGAGGGGAACATTCTCTCGCTGGTCTCGAAGATGGGACGGTTTCGAGAGGAGGACTTCGAAAAAGACCTAAAGCGCCTTCAGGCCTACTACTACAGCAAGGGGTACATCCAGGCGAGCGTCGAGATCCCGACCATCCGGCTCTCGAAGGACAAACGTCATCTCTTCATCACGCTTCGCGTCCAAGAGGGCCAGCAGTACGACGTCGGTCAGATCGATGTGGCGGGTGATATGCTGCTCGAACGCGAGAAAACGCTCTCGATGATCAGTCTCGAGGAGGGCGAGACCTTCCGAGGCCAGAAGCTGAGAAGCGATCTCAAGCGATTCCAGTCCATCTATAAAGATCGAGGATTTGCCTACGCTCGCGTCCTTCCCCAGACCCAGCCCAATCGGCAGGCTCAGACGGTCGACGTCACCTATCAGTTTCGCAAGGGGAAGAAGGTCCGCTTGGGACGCATCGAGGTCACCGGCAATACGAAGACGCGCGATCGCGTCATTCGCCGGGAACTCGCCATTCAGGAGGGAGACTGGTACTCGAAGAGCGCCATCGATCGCTCGAAGCAGGCCGTCAAACGACTCGGGTACTTCAAAAAGGTCAACATCACGACCCAGCGCTCGGAGCGCGACGGCTACATCAATGCCAAGGTGCAGGTCCAGGAGCGCAAGACCGGCAACTTCCAGGTCGGGGCCGGATTTTCGAGCACGGAGAGCTTTATCTTCAACGCCAAAATCTCGCAGGACAACCTCTTTGGGCGCGGCCAGTCGTTGAGTTTGCGGGCTCAGATTTCAGCCATCCGCACCATGTTCAATCTCAATTTCCGTGAGCCCTGGCTGTTCGGGAGTCGCTGGCAGTTCGACGGGCGGGCCTTCAACTTTCAGTACTCGTTCCAGGACTTCACGCGCACCTCGACGGGAGGCGATCTGTCGGTGGGCTATCCCATCTCGGAGCTGTTCGACTGGCGACTCCCCGGTGATCTGGTGTTGAGCGGGACGTATACGCTCGAAAACATCTCGCTCGAGGCCGGAGGCCGTTCGGGCGGACGCCAGCAGCGGCCAGCAGCCTTCTTTCGCGGTGGCCTGATCAGCAGCGTGGGCAGCGAACTGCTGCTCGACACGCGCAACAATCGACTCTTTCCCAGCTCCGGCCAGTATCATTCGGCGAGCGTGGAGTTCGCCAACCAGACGCTGACCGGAAGCG
>JAQCND010000068.1 GCA_028274765.1 Bradymonadaceae bacterium | reverse complement strand
CCCGACGACGCCCTCGACCTGATGCCCGGCCACTCCTACTTTCTGGCCGACTCACGGGATGAGCTCGCCCGACGCCTGCGCGACGAGCTACTCCCCCTGCTCGAACAGTACATCCGTCAGGGCCACGTCGCGGGCTTTGCCGACGAACTCCGCGCCTACATGCAAACGGTCGAATCCGTACTTGGGCCGACGAGTGAGAAGGGGTAGCGAAACGTCGAACTACGAACTCGGAGCGCCGGCTTCCAGCCGGCTTGGCCCGACAAGCACCCTGGTTGGCAGGCGAGGCACGAGTCGTTGAAGGGCACGAATCCCCTTTGGAGCGCCGGCCGCTGGCCGGCTTGCTTCGAGGGGCAACCCGGTTGGCGGGCGAGTCGCATCCCTTCGACGAGCCACGACCATTCTTCGGAGCGCCGGCCTCTGGCCGGCTTGGATAGTGAAACTTCCCGGTTCGCAGGCGAGGCACGAGTCATTGAAGGGCACGAAAACCCCGGAACTCTCAACCCACTACACACCGTGCAACGCATCGACGTCCACGATCGCCAAAAGGTCTTCGAACTCCAGGACTCGACGACGCACCGACTGGAGGCCTCCTTCCTGGTCGGCTCGGTCCAGGGCCGATTCCCCGAGCGCCAGTCGGGTCTTCTGGCCGAACAATTCATCGAGGCCAATCGCTCGACCTTCGAGGCCTTCGAGATCGACATCCACCCCCACTACGACGGCCGACAACTCGACCTCGCCATCGAGACCCACCGCCAGGTCGGCGCCATCCCCCTCCAGTCGCCGACCACGGGCGACCCCGACTACGGATTGGTCGTCAAACCGAGGTTCGGATGGGCCGGCATCGGGCCCACGCTGGCTCGCACTGGCTGGCGCGTCACGCCCACCATCCTCGAACGCTCTGCCCTCCCCAAATCGGACCGCGAGATCCCGCCCTGGGTCCTCTCGAGCGTGGTCTTGCCCAAACTCCGGAGCCTACTCCATGACGTCCATCCGGCCTTCGAGATGGTCGAGCGCGACCGACGCGCCCCCCGCGGCCAGGTCGACTGGAAGGCTTATGCCACCGAGCACATCCCGAAGGGCCGCATGCTCGACGTCCCGTGTCGCCATCCCGACCTGACCGACGACCGGGACCTGCTCGGCGCCATCCACCACGCCCTGCGACGCCACCGGAGCTCGCTCCAGACCCAGCTTGGCGTGGGTCCCTTCGTCCAGCACCTGTTGTCGGTCTGCGAGCACCTCTTACAGGAAGTCCGCCACGTCGCCCCGCGCCCCCCGGAGCGCCGCGAACTCGACCGATGGCGACGCCGCGACTGGGGAGGCTCCGAGACCGAGGAGGGCCTCCGCGCCCTCCAGTGGACCGTCGAATCGCGCGGGCTGGCCGGACTCGGCGAACTCCAGGGCCTCCCCTGGCAGCTCTCCATGGAGGACTTCTTCGAGGCCTGGGTCGAACGCATCGTCGAGGTACTGTCGCGAGAACACGGCGGCTCGGTTCGGACGGGTCGCGAGCGCGAGACGGTCGTCCCTCTCCAGTGGGAACCACCCTACGCCGGCTCCCAGCGCGCACTCATCCCGGACGTCGTCTGGGAGCGACCCGACCACACCGTCGTCATCGATGCCAAATACAAGCGACACGTCGAGGACCTCGAGGGCCAATCCTGGCATGCCGTCGCCGACCGCGTCCGCGACACCCACCGCGACGACCTGCTCCAGGTCCTCGCTTACGCCAACCTCGCCGAACGCGAAGCCGTCACTGCCTGTCTCGTCTATCCATTTACCTACGACGACTGGACCGACCTGCGCCGCCGCTCGCGCGTCACCCACCGCGCCGAATTCGGCACCGTCGATCGACGGATCTCCCTCGTCCTCGCCGCCGTCCCCATCGGTGGCGACCCCGAGGAGGTGGCAGGGGGGTTGGCTCAAAGCGGATTCGTTTGAGCGCCGGATGGCGGCGAGTTATGAATGAGTCGCGAGGTAGGAGGGTTGTTCGATCGATTGGGATGCATGACTCGGCGTGTATGCTGGGCTATTTTCTCCCGACGGTGTTTTTCGACTGAGGAGACAAACATGAGTGAAGACGACGAAAGTACCTTCGGCTCCTACGATGACAAGGAGACTGAGGAATACGAGATGCACCAGAAGGGACTCGAGGCGTTTGACGCACTCTCCGACGAAGAGCAATGTCAGTCGATGGTCCGTGTCGGGATTATCACTGAAGACGGTGAACTCACCGAACGCTACGGCGGCGACGCCCCCAATCCCGATAACACGGACTGAGCTCCTCGCGTCTTTCCACTCGTTCCGGGGGAGTCGCCTCCCGGAACGCATTTTTCTCCGTCGTCGAGCGCCCTCCTCCCCATTCTATCTCCTCCCTTGACGGCTCGACCTCGGCCCCCGTTCAATCGATACGGACGAGACCATTTGAGATACGATTCAAGTGCAGGACCTCTTTGAATCGCAATCCGAACCGGGAGCCTCCGATGGATTCGAAAGCCGTGTACGCCGGAAGTTTCGACCCGCTGACGAACGGTCACATGTGGATGATCGAGAAGGGCGCGGAGCTGTTCGATCATCTCGTCGTCGCCGTCGGGATCAATCCGCAAAAGGACCCGTTGTTCGATCTCGAGGCACGGGACTCGATGCTGGAGCAGACGTTGAGCCACATCGACAACATCGAGACAACCTCGTTCGGGGATCGGTTCCTGGTGGATTTCGCCAAACAGCAGGGGGCGGAATACATCCTCAGAGGCCTCCGAAACGAGAGCGACTTCGAGTACGAGAGCTCGATGCGCCACGTCAACTCGGACATCGCGCCCGACATCGACACGCTCTTCATGATACCGCCGCGCGATCTGGGTGAGATTTCGTCGAGCATGGTCAAGGGGCTGGTCGGCCCCGAGGGCTGGGAAAAGCAGATCCGGCGCTACGTCCCCGAGAGCGTCGCCCGGGCCCTCGTCGAGACCTGTGAGACGTGAGGATTTGGGCTCATTTCAACACTTCGGACATCGTCCGGAGCGTCCCTTTCAATCGGACGCGATCAACTCGTCGACGGAGCGCGTCGCGGCGCGGTCGTGGTCCTGGTAGATGTCGACCTGGTCGGCGAGCCGGACGGCCGGTGGGTTGCGTTCGACCTGGAGGAGCGGCACCCCGACGCGGAGCTCGATTTCGTCTCCCTTGCCGAAGCGATCGTTCGAGACGACGATCGTCTCGGGGTGGTTCTGGGCGTACTCGAGGATGGCGTCGTCGGCCTCCCGGCCGTGGCTCTCCTTGAACACCATGTGCGACGGTGCATCTCGAAGGAGGTCCTCGAACGTACTTTGATCCTCGTCGTCGAACTTGTACTTCAGGTTGGCGTCGCAGTAGACCCGGAGGTCGGCGTGCTGGAAGCGGCGCTCGAGCGCCTCGACCACCTGCAGCAGGTACTGGAGCTGGACGTCCTCGTCGCTCCAGTGGGCGAAGTTGCTGCCGTCGACCACCAGCGTCCAGCCCTCGGCGTCGATCGGCGGCGCGGGCCCGGCGCTCCGGAACATCTGGACGAACGCGTAGACGACGAGTCCGACGAGCGCGAGCGACAGGACCAACGGAACGATGTCCGACATGGCAACGGGAGTATCGCGGAGGTGGAGCGGCGAGCGTGCGGCCGATGGGTTCGACCGCGAGGGCCGAATCGACACCCCGACGATAGCGGCTGTCCATTCCAAGACAAGGCGTGCAATGCGACCGTATCGCTCGTCTCCTCACTCCTTGTGAGACGAGTCGGAGACGCATCCTCCGAGCCCATCTGGATGAAGCTCCACCGTCCCATCGAGGGAGGGGACGTCGATTGGGGGCGTGTCTTTTGATCTCGTCGAGGCTTTTTCCTTGTATTGATCGGGCCTCTCCCGTCTCCCTCATGTCCCCAATCCCGAGTGCCGATGAGTCATACGACCTCTACCGCCTCGTGGTTCGGTTCGAGCCACCTCTTCGAAACATATCGTCCGTTCGGTGCTACCATGTGTCTCCTCGTCATGCTCCTCGGGGGGACGTTCGCCTGCAATGGCGCCGATGGGTCTCGAGGCGGACAGGGATTGATTGATTCGCCGGAGTTCTGCCGGGATGACGATGCGTGTCCCCGGGGAGAGGTCTGCGATCAAAGCCGAGAAGTCTGTGTCCCCGAGGAGGGGCGCGACGATGCGGGGCTGTCCGGCCGCGACGGCTCCGACATGCCAGCCGTCGACGCCGGCCCCGGAGACAACGATCCGAGAGAGGCCGCACCATCGGACGTCGTCGATACGCGAGACGAGCGCCGCGACGGCACCGACGACAAGCCGACCGACGACAGTGAAGGCCTCGACGGTGTGGATGGCACTCGTCGCGATGGAACGGATGATACCGATCGCGACGGCGGGGGCGTCGCGACATGCAACTACCGGGGCAACACTCGGGGCGTGTGCGCCGGCGCCGAGCTCGTCGGTCGCGGAGACGCGACAGACTGCCGACGCCCCGACTCGTACGAATCGCCGACGGACGACGAGTCGTGCGACGACCTCGACACCGACTGTGACGGTACGATCGACGCGGGATGCGAATGCAGCTACGATCCGGGCGAAGCCAACGACAT
>JAQCND010000063.1 GCA_028274765.1 Bradymonadaceae bacterium | reverse complement strand
GACACGCTTCGACCTCTGTGTGTCGCTCGAACCACCCCGAGATCGAGGGTGGGGGGCTTGGGGAATCGTGGAAGCAGGCGAATCAATCCGCTTCGGTACTATCTTTCGGGCAATCGCATGAAGACTCGTTTGACGCGAGATGCCAAGATCCGGCGCTCCAGGGGAGTCCAGGGTTTCTGAAGCGCGTTCGTACATTCTTGACGTGAACATCCTTGCTGGCATGTCGCCGAGTGACTCTTCATGGGGAGGAGAGAGGTACCCCGACGACGAGCGAACCGCAGACGTGTTGCGTGCATGCTTCTCATACGATCACCCTGTACGACCTTTTGCCTCTCTCGATTTGGTGCTATGTCTCAGCCGACAAGAGGCGCATAGTCGACGTTTTTCTATCTGCTTTCGAGTTTTCCTTTATGACGCTCCAGTTGACGTTCCTCGGCACGGGAAGTGGTAAACCGATGCCCCACCGGGGGGTGTCCTCGTTCGGCTTCTTCCGCGAGGGGGAGCTCTTTTTATTTGACTGCGGCGAAAATACGCAGACTCAACTGACGCGCTCGTCGTTTCGTCCGGGCGCCATCGAGGCGATCTTTTTGACCCACTTCCATGGCGACCACGTCAACGGCCTCCCGGGGTTGGTCGGGTCGCTGACGCTCGATCAGCGGGAGCGTCCACTGGACATCGTCGGGCCCAAGGGGCTCGAGCAGTGGTTTGAGACCCTACGCGACCTCAACATCCTCTGGCCGAGCTTTCCCGTCCGGCTCCACGAAATCGAAGAGCCGGGTGTGGCCTACGAGCATGACGACTTCGAGGTCGTCACCCGGCCGCTCGATCACCGCGTCACGACCTGGGGTTACGCCCTCCGAGAGGACGAGCGCCCCGGCCGCTTCGATCTCGATGCCGCCCGCAAACTCGGCGTTCCCGAGGGTCCGCTCTACGGACGCCTTCAAGACGGCGAGACCGTCGAACTTGAGAGTGGTCGTACCGTGTCGCCAGACCAGGTGCTCGGCCCGACGCGCCCCGGCTTCACATTGACCTATTGCTCGGACACTCGCCCCTGTGACAGCGCGGTCGCACTCGCCGAGGACGCCGATCTCCTGGTGCACGAGTCGACCTATCCGGCCGGCGAGGAGGCGCTGGCTCACCGACGGGGTCATTCGACCGCCGCCGATGCCGCCCGCTGTGCCGACAAGGCCGGCGCCCACCGACTCGTGCTGACTCACATCTCCCAGCGGTACACGCAACTCGACGAGATGGCCGACGGGGTCGGCGACATCTTTCCCGAGACGTCGGTGGCGCGCGATCTCCGCACGCTGGAACTCGAGCGGCGCGAGGCCTCCTGACGGAACGCCTGGAGCTACATACGTCTGCGTCTCGACTCAGTCGTCGTCCGAGGCCACGCCCGTCTCCTCGAGGCGCTGAGTGAGGTACTCATCGGCGCTGATCGGCTCGTATTGGGGCTCGTCGCCGTCGTCGACACAGCACTCGAGAACGTCCAGTCGGGCATCCGGGTGAGGATGCACGAAAAACGGCATCGAGTATCGCGGCTCGGGCTCGCCCTCGGGGTTGACCACCCGATGGGTCGTCGCCGGCAGTGTCTCGTTGGTGAGGCGCTTCATCATGTCGCCAGTATCGACGATCAACTGCCCCTCCTTGGCCGGGACGGGGAGCCACTCGCCATCGCGAGTCAGAATCTCGAGGCCCGATTGTGTGGCTGTCGGTAGCAGGGTGATCAGGTTGATGTCCTCGTGTTCAGCTGCCCGCATGGCGCCCGGCTCCTCGAAGCCCTCGCAGACGGGATAGTAGATCACGCGAAGGATGCTGTTGCCGTCTTCGGCCTTGTCGGCGATCGTCTGTCTCTTCGCCCCGAGATAGTCGGCGATCGCCTCGAGCATCGTCATGGCGCTCGACTCCAGCGAGTCCCAAAGCTGGAGGGTCTGCTCGCGAAAGCCCGGCACCTCGTCGGGCCAGACGTTGGTGGGCATGCGGTCAGCCAGTTCCGAATCCTCGTCGAGCTCGCGTCCGACATGCCAGAATTCCTTGAGGTCGGGCTTTTCGTTGTCCTTGGCCTGCTCGACGCCGAAGGGCGTGAAGCCCCGCTGACGGTCGGTCTCCGGACGCTCGTACTGGCGCTTGACGTCGTCCTCGAGGTCGAAAAACTCCTCGAAGACGTCGTAGGTGTCGTCGACCATCGCCTGGGGCACGTCGTGGCCCTCGACGGCGACGAATCCGAATTCTCTCAGGCCTTCTCCAAACGATTCGATAAACGACTGACGCGCTTCGGGGTCGTCACTCTCGTATTTCTCGAGATCGACTACGGGAATCGTCTGTTCGTCTGCCATGGCGTGACTCCGACGGTAGAAGACTGCAGGGAAGTCGACGACTCGCGCGAGAGAGTAACGGAGAGTCCCGAAGATGGCCAGCCATTTGCGCTATCAATCGTCGCCCTCGAAATGAGTAAGCATCCAACGAACACGTGGTTCGAGGAGGAGACCTCCGAGCGGCGCAATGCCCTCAATCCACTTCTCGACGACAGTTCGAGCCATGTGATCAGCAAGTGAGCGATGCTCGTGTGCTCACTCCGACGCTCGACGCTTCCTCTCGAGACGTCGGTCCTGCAATCACTTCCATGCTGAGAGCGTACGTCCAAACCTCGGTGACGATGTCTGGACGCCCCGACGACTGGCCATGCAGTACGAGTCCCCCTTTGGAGCGTCAGCTCCCCAACTGGCCTATCGCTTCGGCATCCCTTCGATGAGAGAGTGAAGCGATCGATGACCCATCTCGTCGAGGCATGCGATCCCCCTGCGTTGTCTACATGTTTCGTGCGATTACCCTCCGGACCGACAGTGAAAGGCTGCATCCGAGGCGTGAGAACAGCCATGGGACACGACGGGTTGCCATCGGTCGAAGAACCGGTGATATCAGAACGGAAGCCAAACTACGATTCTCGGCCGGCGGTCGTGTCACTCTTCGTCGTTCGAGGTGCCAATCTGGCGGAGTCCGATGCCGACGGAGGTGAGCATGAGGTCGAATTGGCGTTTGGCGCGTGCGTCGTCGTCGTAGTAGCCGGAGAGTTCGAGTTCGACGGAGCCGTGGACGCTCGTCCAGAGGGCGTCGGCGACGGCTCGGGGTTCGAGATTGCCGTAGTAGCCGACCTCGGCGCAGTCGCGGACGCAGTCGAGCAGAATCTCGAAGGCTCGTGTATCGCGCTCGGCGTCGGCCGATGCGGGGCGGTACTCCTCGAGCGAGCGGGCGAACATCGCCTCGTAGAGGGCCGGGTGGTCCAGCGCGAACTGTCGGTACGACTCGCCGACGGCTCTCAGGCGGTCGGCCGGGGGGAATTCATCGTCGACGGCGGCGAGGGCGTCGGCGAGCTGGTCGAATCCTTCCTCCCAGAGGGCGCGGAGGAGGTCGCCCTTGCTTCCGAAGATCGTGTAGATCGCCTGGGTCGAGGTGTCGCAGGCGTCGGCGATGCGTCGCAGCGAGAGGCCCCCGAGCCCCTCCTGTTCGAGGAGTTCGCTCGTCGCCTGGATGAGTCGGGTTCGTTTCGTCTCGCGTGTGTCGTCGCCTCGTGTCATGACCTCGCGTCGGTGTGGGTGACCATCGTGTGGGGAACGCCGTGGTCGTCGACGGTCCTCGTCTGCAACGGGGGATTCTTATACGATTTGGTTCGTATGTCGACACTCCGCGAGACTCCAGGAGCCCCGGACGTAAGGTCCGGGGCTGGGAATGGGTCAGCACGGCGGACGAGACGAGCCCCGCCCTCGTGAAAGGGGAGAGGGGCTAGCCAGTCGAATCGCCATATCGTGCAGCCGACGTTCCCTGTAAGAGGTTGAGGGGAGTCGAACATCCATCAAGCCATCGGGGGGGATGGATCTTCGTGAACACTCTCATAGCTTGATACGGTACATTTGGGTTCGGGTGTAACATAGGTTTTACAATATGTTACGCCATCAATGTTCGACGAAGTCTTAGCTCAGACGTCAACCGAACGATGTCGTTGTGGCCTCCCTCTGTACTTGAAGGTCGCCCGCTCCGGCGTCGAGCTGTCGCGGGCGATACGTCGGCTGGCAGCCGACGGTCCCTGCTATTCAAGCCGGCTGGGAGACGGTGCTCCAAGAAAAACCATCGCTCTTCTGGAGGGGAAATCTCGTCCGCCAACCAAATGGCCCTATCGTGCAAGTCGCCGGGGACGCTCACTTCGTAGAAGTATCAAAGCGCTCCAGGAGGCGCCTCATATCATGAGAGATGCGCCCGTCATACGGAGCGCCCCTGTGTATCTTTGATGTGAGCATCCCTGCTGGCGGGTCGCCGAGCGACCTCTCATCAGGGAGAAGCAAGGCGACAACGGCATTGGGATGAGAGCGTGTTGGCAGAACAAATACGCCAAAGCGAGCACGAATGGCATCTGACCTCACCAACGCCAACTGACGTTCGCCTTCATGCCCGAGGAGGTCGGGGAGACGACGAACCGGGCCTGTCGATTCGAGGCGCCGCAATCCCCTCGCTTCTTCCAGGTGAATCCACACTGGACCCCATCGACGATTGAGGAGACCAGGTGGGCGCCGACGCCGACCGAGAGAAGCACGGAGATGGTCTGGGCGCCTCGACCGGTGGCGTGCGACTCCACGCCGGCTCGATTGGTGCCGTGGGCCCACGGGTCGTGCTGATGGCTCGGGGGTTCGATGAGCGTGTGGGCCAGTCCGAGACCGACGAAGGCGAGTGACTCGGTCAAGATCCAGTAGTTGGGGCCGGCGTCGAGGAAGTATCCCGTGAGAAGGAGCGGATAGATACCGAGCGAATAGGTAAACTCGTTGACTTCCGGTCGAAAGGGAAACCCGCTGTGGTTGTCCCGGAGAACGTGGTCGACGTGGTGGGTGACACCGAGCCCCATGGCCGTCCACATGAGAATCTCACTGCGGCGATACGGATGTTCGAGGTCGGTCCCGCGCCCCGGCGAGCTGTCGAGGGTGTCGTCCGGGGCCGAGCGAGTCTGCTGTTCGGGCGAGTCGTTCGGAGACGCATCCTCCCGAGCGGCGGTGGGGCCGGCGAGCATCAAGAGCGAGACGACGATGGAAGCGATGCCGACGTATCGGGTAAATAAATGCATGGGACGTTTTCGGGGACGGGAGTTGACAGCGAATATTCGAACAAAAGCAAATTATATTCAGTGCTCTATCGTCGAGACGAGATCGTGTATTGCTACGGCGAGACGTCCCGGAGACGTGCTCAATCCGAGACGTACTGTCCGTGAAAGCCGAAGGGGATGTGGTGGGGGACGGTCGCGCGGCCAACCTCGTCGAGCGTCGCCGCATCGAGGACGAGCACAAACGATTGCTCGCGCCGACCATCGAGGACCACTGACAACAGGAGTCCGTCGTCTTCGGCGCCGGCACCGGGGCGCTCGACGAAGACCGGTTCGCCCGGATAGCAGTCGGGTTCGTGCCACGTCGTCGAGCTCCCGTCCTCCGTGTCGATCTTGGCGATTTCGTCGAGGAAGGCCGCGCCGTCGCGCTGGCCGTTGCCCCAGACGTAGCGGTAGGGACGCCCGGCGCGAGCGCCATAGTTGATACGCGGCAGTTCGAGGGTCTGCTCCGAGACTTGACGCCCGCGCAACTCGGAGCCGTCCGGCTGGAGTCGATATCGGCGCAGTTGTCCGGCCAACGCGTCCGGTTCGTCCGTCCGCAACTCGTCGAGATACAGGTCCTCGACGATCGTGGCGTCGGGATACGCCGACAAATCCACGACCAGCTCGCCGCGCGCCTCGTCCTCCCAGGCGTTGACGTGGTGGAAGGCAAAGAACGCCTCGGTGGTGCCCGTGCCGGTCACCTCGCCGGTCCGTTTGTCGACGACCCGGAATCGAGCTCCTCGCTCGGGCTCCCAGCTCATGATCTCGGCGAGTGGGTCGCCGGAGAGGAGCATCTCGAGGGGACGCACGACGACCGGAAACTCGACGAGCACGATGTAGTTGCGGGTCATCCCGAAGCTGTGCATGTAGCGAGGTGTCTCGACGTCGATCGTGGCGACGGGGACCCGCTCGTGGCTGTCACTCGCCTGACGGTAGACGACGTACGACGAGGTTCGGCCGAATTGCGTGACGTAGTTGTAGGTCGTGTCGCGTTCGGCGTCGTAGAGGGGATGGGCCGTGGTGAGGTCGCCGTCCAGATCGTCGTTGTACTCGAAGCGACCGAGCGTCTCGAGTATCTCCTCGTCGAAGGTGATTGGAAGTGGTGTCTCGGTCATCGCGACGAACTCGTCTGCCAGGCGAGTGATGTTGACGTTGGCGTTGTCGGTGGGCTCGGAGAACGAAAAGAGCTGCATCGCCCGCTTGAAAATCGACTTGCACGGGTCGGTGCCGAACTCGCCCTGGACGATCGTCCCCTCGCGTCTGGCCTTCTGGCGCGAGTTGCTCTCCAGAAATCGATTGGTGTAGCCGACGTCCCCTCTCTGGAACTGGAAGGCGTGCAACATGGCGTGGCCGTCGAACCAGTGATTGTACGAGGCGTCCCCCACCTCGAATTGCGCGGGGCCCGTTCGCAACAGCGAGCCGCCGAGCCAGTCCGGTATCTCGCCTTCGGTGGGGAGTGAGTCGACCTCGACTTCTCGATCCAGCGTTTCGAGTCCTTTCTGGTGTGTCATCTCGTGCTCCTCAGAGGATAGAAGCGATGTCACGAGGTGCATGTTCGTCGGGGGAGACTTCACGCCTCGACTTGGTATAACAATGTAATAACTTTGTTATAAACGTCAAGAGAACGTGAGAATATCCGGGAACGAGTATCCACATAGGGCGGGCATGGGGGAGTCATGGCCGAGAGAGGAGCTATCACGGCGTTTGAGCGTCGATAGCCCCGCGATTGGTACGGGGGTTCAGTGTGGGCCCCTGATCGCTGATCGTTCTACCAGCGGCGGATCATCAGGCGGTCGGGACAGGCATCGGGCAGCGAGATGGGGTCGGACCGTTCGAAGAGCGTCGTCTCGAGCTCGCGGGCCCGGGACTGGAGATCGTCGGGCGGCGGGGACTGA
This sequence comes from Bradymonadaceae bacterium, assembly GCA_028274765.1. Classification (GTDB taxonomy): domain Bacteria; phylum Myxococcota_A; class Bradymonadia; order Bradymonadales; family Bradymonadaceae; genus CAJXPB01. The sequence continues at coordinate 2,616 of JAQCND010000063.1, read as the reverse complement.
TAGTCGAACTCGAGGTGGTCGAGCAGGTGGTCGACCGCGCGTCGGTGAGAGAGCGACAGGCTCGTGCCGGTCTACGCCTGGTAGGGAGCCATGTCGGGCGTCTCCAACCAGACGAAGCTGGCGACGTAGGCGGAGAGTTCGGCGCGGCCGGGGGCGGCCAGTTGGCGTCGGCATCCCGGGCTGTTGGGGGGGCTCTTTAGTCGTCGGCCATTTGCTGGTAGTCGGCCCGGTGGCGCGCCTCGTGGATGGCAATCATGCGGCTCGCCCGGGCGACGAGGGCTTCGACGACCCGCTGCATCTCGTCGGTCTGGAGAGCCTCCGAGGCAGCCTCGACAACATCGGCCTCCTCGAAGTGACGGTCGGGCAGCTCTCGATCTTGTCGCGCCGGGCGTACGCCTGGAAGAGGAGCAGATTCCCGTAGAGCTCGTTTCAACAATTCGGCTCAAGCTGATGCTCCGGACAACATCCGATCGTTTTGAAGCCAGTTCTAAACAGACAACCTCACACCAACGTCGTACCATATTTTTGACGGGGACCGCGATCATCGTGTCACACGCACGAAGGAGATCGTGGGGATACGAGCCCCGGATCGTATTTTGAAGGTTCTTGGTCAGTGGCAGGGAGGACATGTTTGGACCCTCTTCTCCCTGGCCACGTGTCTCGATCGACGAGAGTCTCTGTGCCGTCTCATTGCGGGCGAATACATACTCGTCCGGGATACCGTTTTACAGGATAGACCCTGGTCCGCGTCGAACGGAGCCGGGAAGGCTTCAGACATTACAAACATCTCGATTTCAATGGAATCCACGAAGACAGGAGGGAGCCGTGCCTCGGTCGCATCGATCGTTTGCCATCGGATGGTTGCTCGTCACGTGTCTGGTCGTGGGATGTCCGGCAATGGCATCAGCTCGATCCACGTCGAATCACAATGATACTCAATCCCGAAATCGTTCTCACGAGCGTACGGAGGAAGTCATTCCACTCGGATTTGATGTACTCCCCATGCTGGGCACGTCGAGTGCTCGCCCCCGAGGTGTTAGACGCGTGTCATTGAATCTCATCGGGGGGCTCTCCGGAGGTATCCGAGGGCTGGAACTCGGTTCGGCGCTGAACGTGACGCTCGGAGACGTTCGGGGGCTTCAGTTGGCGGGGGTAAGCAATCTCACGGCGGACCGCGTCGAGGGACTTCAGGGGTCGGGCGCCCTCAATCTCACCGGTGGAGACGTCGAGGGAGCTCAGGTGTCGGGAGTCGCCAACCTCACCCGAGGAGATATCGATGGATGGCAGGCGGCAGCGGCGTTCAATCTCGCCGGAGAGCGGGTCGACGGACTCCAAACGGGAGTGGTCAACGTCACGCCCGGAGAGGTCGACGGCCTTCAGCTCGGGATTGTCAACGTCGCCGAGCAATCGACGGCGAGTCTCGGGCTGATCAACGTCATCTTCGGGGGATTCGTCGATCTCGAGCTCAATGGCTCCATCGATGGCCTTCTCACGACCAGTTTGAGACATGGAGGCGAGCATACGTTCAATACGTATCACGTCGGCCTCTATCCCTCGAAGGAGGGGCCTCTCCCCGTCTTCGGGCTGGGGGTCGGATGGCGACACGTGTGGACCGCCGATTGGGAGGTCTCGGTCGACGTCACGGCGTTGCAGATCCAGCAGCAAGTGCTGGGAGAGTCGTCGACGTTCAACGTCGTGACCAAGTTGCGTCCCCTCATCGGATGGCGCCCCTCCGAGTACGTCGCCCTGTCGGGCGGACCCACGTTGAATCTCCAGACGTTTGACGCCAAGGCCTCCACGGGCTCGATTGCGCCCTACGACGTCTGGACGGGCACGATCGGGTCGGAGACGTCGTTCGCCGCCTGGCCCGGCCTGACGCTGGGGGTCCGATTCCTGTGATGCGAGCATGGCGGCAGATCGTGCCGTGTTCGCCGTCAGATCCGGAGTTGTTCGTGTTCGTAGTCGGGCGGTTCGACCTGGATGGTGGTGTGGCTGATGTCGAACTCGTCCTCGAGAGTTTCGCGAAGCGTATTCAGGCAGAGTTCGTAGTCGTCGAGGCTGTCGACGACGACGTGGGCCGACAGCGAGACGAGTCCGCTGGTGATCGACCAGACGTGGAGATCGTGAATTTCCTCGACCCTCTCGACGCGCATCATCGCATCCCGCACCTCGTCGACGTCGATGTGGCCCGGGGCCGCCTCCATGAGGACGGCAACCGTCTCTTTGAGGAGCTCCCACGACGAATACAGTATCAGCACGCCGATGAGCACGGAGGCGACCGGGTCGACCCAGTTCCAGCCGAACTGCCAGATCAACGCACCGGCCGTGATGGCGCCGACGCTTCCGAGCGTGTCGCCCAAGACGTGGAGCCAGGCGCCTCGGATGTTGAGGTTGTCGTCGGTGCCGCCGTGGAGGATCCAGAGGCTGGCGAGGTTGATGGCGAGTCCGCCGATGGCGACGCCCATCATCAGGGGGCCCTGCACGGCGGGGGGCTCGCCGATGCGCTGGTAGGCTTCGTAGAAGATGTAGATGGCCATCACGCCCAGCGTGGTGCCGTTGACGAGGGCGGCGAGGATCTCGGCCCGGTAGTAGCCGAAGGTGCGGTCGTCGGTCGGG
>JAQCND010000061.1 GCA_028274765.1 Bradymonadaceae bacterium | reverse complement strand
GCATCGCCGGTTGGCTCCCCCAAGACATCGATCGGTCACAGGTCGACGACGTCACCACCGTGCCCGATCGCTCGTCCTTCTCGAAGCTACTCCCCTGGCTGCTGCCCTGTATCGTGGTCGGGCTCTTCGTCTACGGCTTCATGTACGGCGATCAGGAGGTCGTACGCAATGCCTTCGTCGCCTGGGTACTCGCCAACGGCATCTTCTCGGCGATCGGGACCCTCGTCGCACGCGGCCATCCGATCACCGTGCTCACCGCCTTCCTGGCCGCCCCGCTCACGTCGCTCAATCCCACCATCGGAGCCGGCATGGCGACGGCATTCGTGCAGACCTACTTCTCGGCGCCGACCGTTCGAGACTTTCATACGATCGACGAGGATCTGACTGAGTGGAGCGGGTGGTGGAACAACCGACTCGGGCGAATCATGCTCGTCTTCGTCTTCTCCTCGATCGGGAGCAGCCTCGGGACGTTTATCGCCTTTGGCTGGCTCAAGAACCTGCTGTACTGACGAAGGATCGCGGCGCTCCGAGCCCCATTGCGACGGACCCGAACTCTTCCTCCATCCAGGTTGCCATGCCGTGCAAGCCGGCGCGGGCGACGGCAATCCAAGGACGGCCCATCGCCCGGCGACGGATTCGAGACTCGCCTAACGTTGGGTAACACGACGTCACGTCTTCGCCTTACTTGATTCTCATGTCGGGCGCAGGAGCGGCTGACTCCCGGGCCCCGCTGCGAGTGACAGCCAGGGAGACAGACGGGTGAGAAGATAGCCGAGTCAGGGCGCGCGGAGGCGGAGCGTGTAGGGCTCGCAACTGAACTCGCGGGCGCTCGAGACACGCACGTAGTAAAGACCGGGAGGGAGCGCGAGCTGCATCGATTCGCCCGCCCCTGCCCCTCGTCGATCGACCTCGGCGACCGGAGCGCCGGCCTCGTCGAGGATATCGAACTGGAGGTTGAGCTGGGTTCCCTCGAGTTCGATGCGCACGCTCGTCGGTTCGGGGGGCTTGTTCGATGTCTCGTCCGCTGTGGGATCATCGTCCTCTCGAGGAGCCGTCCCGAAGGCCGATTCATCCAGAAGCGAACCCGATTCGCCCGAGCCCGCATCGTCATTCGATGAGGGGGGGCTGGCATCGGGAGTAGACGCGCCGGCGGTCGCGGCGTCGGGTCTGGAGACAACAAAGGCGTAGATGTCCCGATCCTCCGAAGACGAGACGTGTCCCTGGCGTTCGCCTCCCATTTCGAGGCGATCGGCCTGTTCGCGCCGATCGTTGGGTTCGAGCTCCAGCGAGGAGGTCGCCTCGGAAATGTCCTGAAAGGCCAGAGCGTAGGTGAATCCCCGTCGAATACGACGCTCCTCGAGTTCGGCGCCTTTGACGGCAAATTCCATCAGCCCCCGATCGATGGGGTGACTGCAGATGCGAACGGCCTCGCCCTCCTGAGGTGAAGTCATGCGTCGCGGCGAACTCCGATCCTCCTGGAACCAGAGCAGGGTGAGCCGATCCGAGTCGCGCAGAGGTTTCAGCGCCACCCGAACGCGATGGCGAGGTTGGGCTTTGTCGGGGAGTCGAGCGCGCCAATCTCGGGGAGCTCCCGTATCGAGCCGGCCGGCATCCGAAGGCGACCCGGACGAGGGTTCTCCGGCATCCGAAGTTGATTCGGGATCGAGCTGTCGAGGGGGAAGGGGAGAGCCGGCGTCTCGAGCCTCGGACGTCGATTCGGCCGATGTGTCTCCAGCGTCGGCAGTCGTCTCCGACTCGCCGTCCTCCTCGACGTCTCCAACCGTCAGCTCGAAGTGATCGCGGTCGCTCGGGCGATGAAGATACCCTCGCAGCTCGGTCCCGA
>JAQCND010000053.1 GCA_028274765.1 Bradymonadaceae bacterium | reverse complement strand
GTGCCCACGTCGACCCCGTCGTATTCCACGCCATGCCAAACGGGAACGACCTCGAGATCGAGCCCACTGACGCTCCCGTGACGTTGCGATACCATGAGGAGACCAAACGACCGACCGTGCTCGCCATCGAACACGTCTCTCAAACCTCCGATGCCAAACACCGCTTTCGAGCGCGATTCCGCGGCTGGCGACACCGCCTGGCCCGATCCCACTCGGGCCGTTCGCTCCTCGCCCAGCGCCAGCAATACGATGCGGTCCGGCTCGAACTCGTTCGCCACGGAAAGGCGGTCTCGCCCGCGTATCTCGAATCGATCGAGCGCAACCTCCGAGGCGCAACGTTCCACCATGTCATCGACCAGGTGGGCGACCTGCGCGCTGCCGATCCGGGCGAGACGAGTCTTTCGACTTCCGACCCCCTACTCCCGGCGCTCATGACTCGTACGCTCGAACTGCTGATGCCTCGACTCCGCGCCGATCGTCTGTTGCCCGGCGAAGCCTGGGGGTATGCCTTTCCACTTCGACGGCCCGACGGGTCGGCCTCGGGCCTCGAACGGGGCCACATCGACATGCGAGTCCATTTCAAGGGGATCATGACGCGAGACGAACGTCCCTTTGCCGTCCTGGACACCCACCTCGAATTCAGCGCTATTGGTCCCAGTCAAGCGTCAAACGAAGCTCGCGTCGATCGCAGGGGGCACGGCGAGGGAAGGGTCCTGTTCGACCTCGAAGCGGGCGCCGTCGAGACGAGCTGGCTCGAGCTCACCTACCGTGCGGAACACGATCGCACGGAGGACGATCGCAGTCACGATATACGACTCTATCTGGGAACGCCCGGTCATGACACCACCTGAACACGGAGTCGACGTCTCCCCGCTCGCTGTCCGCTGTTCGTCGAACGCATCGCTTCGTCTCTTCTGGAGACGAAGAATCGTCGTCGTAATCGCACTCGGGCTCGTCTGGGGCACGTTGGGCTGTTCGGGCGGAGGCGACGATGATGACGACGGTGCGCTCGACGCGGGCCCGGAGGATGCGACCGTCTCGACCGATGGCCGAACGTCGCCGGGCTCCGATGCCAGCGACGACACGGGCCCGACCGTCCCCATGACCGGTCCGGCCGAGTTGATCGACATGGAGCGCGCCCGGAACGGCAACCTCGATCTCGGCGTCGCCTCGGATGCCGCCAATACGCTGAATGTCGGGAAGTCGACCGTCTACAAGGTCGACTTCACGTTCACGGGCCGCGGTCCGGCCGGCGCCGAGTGGACCCATCGGGCCTCGCTGCTGCTTCCCACGACGCTCAATGCGGAACTGACGCGAGACGGCGCCTTCGCCATCACCCAGGGCGATACGGCCAATCCCACCGGCCCCAGCCAGCCGAGCAAATTCCGCACGAACTACGGCGCCGCCATCACGGCTCGCCTCGGCATCCCCACGCTGCTGGTCTCCAACATCCCCGGCTCGGTCTCCCTGTCGAATGGACCGGGCAACTGGCGAGGCCAGGCTCGCTCCCGGTGCTATGCCTCGAACCTTCCGGCTCAGCGCTACACGCCCTGCCTCCTCCGCATCCTCCGGAGCACCGGCGATCTCGAGGCCGATCCCTTCCACTACGTGGCGGCCTCCTGGATTCGCACCCTCCGAGCCGCCTCGCGGGTCGGCAGCCTCGTCGGCGACATCGACTGGGAGGGCAACTCGCCGCCCGACGTTCAGCTCGATCGCGCCGTCATCATGGCCGACGGCGTCCGGGCCGTCGGGGCGCGCATGGCGGCGGCGGTCGACGTGCGCATCGACGGCGTCTTCGGTCACGCCAGCTTCGCCCGGATCGACGAGCTGATGAACGGATTACAGGAACGCTGGTCGAGCAACTTCGGATGGTTCGACGACCCCGCGGCCTTCCAGACGTGGCTCCAGACCGACGCGGGGGGCGACTGGCGATCCGCTGTCGACCCGGCCGAATGGTCCGACCTGCTCCAGGGCAAATCGTTCGTCCTGGCGACCTCCACCAACGATCCCCACGTGCCGCTC
>JAQCND010000048.1 GCA_028274765.1 Bradymonadaceae bacterium | reverse complement strand
AGGAGATGGAGGACTCGATCTGCCGGCTCCGGCCGACGACTCCGAAGACGACGCCCCCGACCTGCCCACCTCGGCTTCGGGCGACGAACCCAGTCTACCGCGATCGGCCGAAAGCTCCCCATCAAACGAGGGAGGAGATGGAGGACTCGATCTGCCGGCTCCGGCCGACGACTCCGAAGACAACGCCCCCGACCTGCCCACCTCGGCCTCGGGCGACGAGCCCGAACTGCCTCGGGCGGCAGACGACGATCCCTCCGACCGTTCGGCCGCTGCCGAAGACGGGAGAGACGAACTCGACTTGCCTCAATTAGCCGAACAGGATGCAGACCTTCCGGAATCGACCGAAGCCCCCGACGACGGACTAGAGCTTCCAGAATCCGCGGAGGCCGAGCCCGACATGCCGGCCTCGGCCGAGTCCGGCAACCCCGATCTACCGGCTGCCTCCGATTCTCAACCGGGCGAGGTGGAACTCGGGTCAATCACGCCAGAGGCCAAACCCCGGGGCGAGATCGAGAACGATTCGCCCGAATCTCACGAGAACCATGGAGGAGAACTGCCGCGTTCGGTCGGGGGAGACGACGCCCGCGAACCATCGAGTGCAGACGCAAAGGGGGCAACCTCGAGCGGGCGAGCCTCCTCTGGGTCGGGAGACGATCCCTTCGCCGACGACGGAGACGATCCCTTCGCTTCAAAGGGAAGCGATCCGTTCGGAGAGGACGACGCTCCCTTCGACGAGGATGAGGACGATCTTTTTTCAGAGGGGGCCGAAGACGACGATCCCTTCGCCGACGATCACGAATCGGGTGGAGACGTACCACTCGACGACGACCTCTTCGACGGCGACGAAGGCGAATCGCCGGACGGGGATGATCCTCTGGCGGCCGAAGACGACGATGACTTTCTGGCCGGCGAAGATTCGTTCTCCTTTCTCGAAGGAGAGGACGATGACTCCGAGAAGGAGCTCGGCGTCGAGACCCAGACGGCGTCCCCGTCGGCCGACGACGGAGATGGAAGTCCCGAAGCCCCTCTCCCCGACGAGCCGGCGACTCCCGCGGCGGATCCGAACGCTTCGGAGAGAGCTCGAGACGAACCCGACGAGTCGTTCGACGAGACGTCCTGGGATGACGCATCCGAAGAGACGAGCGGACTCGAACTCGACGCCTCCAACGATGGCGGAGCCTCCTCACGCTCCGACGACACCCCGCGTGCGAAACCGGAGCGAGACGAGACATTTCAGCCAGCCTCTCCCGGCATTCCCGCTCAAGAGCGGGAAGAGGAAGAGTCATCCGAGAAAGCGAGCGATACGGGAGAGGATTCGACCTCCACGGTCAAGATCGCCGCTCTGGTGGTCGGGGGACTGGCTGTTATCGGCGCTGCTTACGTGTATGCCGGCGATATGATTGGCCCCAGTCAGAAGAAAAAACAGACGAAAACCAAGGCACAGCCCGAAATCATTTCGCTGAACCTCGCTCCCCTCGAAACTGACTCGCACGCGGCCATGCGGAGTCTGATCGACAAAGCTCGGGCCAATCGGGTCGAAGGCCAAGATCGCGGTAAATTGCTCTTCGTCGAGGCGCTCTTTACGAGTCGATACGACGACTCCCAAATCACGAAGCAGGCCGAGTCGCTGGTGCAGTCGCTGCTCACCCAACAGGGACCATATTATACGCTCGGGGTCGGAGCCTGGCGCGCCAGTCAGGGACGCCCCGAAGCGGCTCAAGGTCATCTCCGCAAACTCCGCGCCCCTGAAGACGACAGCTCGTCGGATCGCCTCCAGTACTTCGCTCGACTCTCGAGTGGTATGGGATATGTTCGTGGCCTCGAAACGCGGGAGGCCACCACCTCGAGCGGCCAGGAGGCGGCGCCGAGAAATCGGGCCGACGCCGGGGCCGGCGGCTCGGCCGACAAGGGTAAGAGCTACGCCGAAAAAGGGATGAAGTTTCTCGAGCAGGCGGCCGAGCAGCGCTCGAAACTCGCGGCCCCTCTCTACTGGCTCGGTCGCCTCCACGAACATCGAGGGGCATCGGACAAGGCGCTCGAGGCCTACGAACGCGCGCTCGAACGTCAGTCCGATCACGTCCCTTCGCGCCTCAGAGCTGCTCACCTCGATTATCGATCGGGTCATCTCGAGCCCGCCACCGATCGCACGGATACGATTCTCGAGGAGCTCGGATCGGTCGCCGCGCCGAGCGAAACCGCCGAAGCCTATCACATTCGAGGCGAAATCCATATCGCCCGTAGCCAATCCAAAGAGGCCATCGACGCCTTCAAAAAGGCGATTCAAAAGGACCCGAATCGCCCCGAAACGCTCGTCAAGTTGGCCGAGACGTACGAACACACTGAAGATTATCAGGCTGCCCTCGATTTCTTTACCTCGAATGATTCACTCGGCCGCGACCATCCGGAAGTTCTCCTCGGAATCGTGCGCGCTCACATGGGACTTGGGCAATGGCAAAAAGCCATCTCTCAGCTCGAGCACGCCGAGAAGACATTCCCCCAAGATGCGCGATTCCCCTATTTTCTCGGAAAATTGCACCGCAAACGAGGGGCGTTCAGCGAGGCCCGCCAATCCATGCAACGCGCCATCGAACGCGACGAGACTCTGCTCGAAGCCTACGGCATCCTCGCGCAGTTGAGCTGGCGTCTCGACAAAGATACTGAGAAAGGAGAGGGGTACGTTCAGCACATCGCGCGCCACTCCCAGGCGATTGATGCCGACGTCTCCAACGAAGTCGCCAAATACTACCGCATGATCGGTGAGAAAAAGCTCGCCGAGCAGTGGTATCAAAGCGCACTCCAACACAACCCGAACTCCTGGACGGCCCGGCTCGATCTGGCCATGCTCTATCTCGATACGCAAAAAACCGAGAAAGCCCTCGACATTCTGGAGCAAGCTCGCGAGGATGGCGTCCAGGATGTGCGCCTCTCGGCTCATCTCGCCGATGCCTACCGGCAAGCCGAGAAGTACGACAAGGCGCTCGAAGAAATCAACAAAGTCCTCGAGACCAACCCCGAATCCTCCGAATACATCTTCATTCGAGGGCGCATCCACTTCGATCGCGGCAACTACCAAACCGCTCGTCGCGACTTCAACAAAGCCTACGAATTCGATCCTCGCTTCCACAAGGCGTACTTCTATGTCGGTCGAACCGCATTCAAGCAGGGGGACTACAAAAACGCACTCAAGATCTTCCGACACGTCCTCGACTACCAGCCCAACAAGGGCGAGTTCCATTACTGGATGGGACGCACCTTCGAGGCGCTCGGGCAGCGCAAAAAGGCGTTGAGCGAATATCAGGAGACCACTAAAGTCGATGACCAATACGGCGACAACAATCCCAAGATTT
>JAQCND010000044.1 GCA_028274765.1 Bradymonadaceae bacterium | reverse complement strand
CCCCGGTTCGGGGCGGGCAAACGACCGAAACCGGAGGCCATCGGGGGCGATCATCCTTTGACGACCGCGATCGGGCGAAGACGAGCGACCTTGTCGGCGATGCCGACGTGCTCGACCGAGTCGACGACGTTGTCGACGTCCTTGTAGGCCGAGGGAGCCTCTTCGGCGAGCCCGGCGTACGACTGAACTCGCACGCGGATGCCTTCGTCTTCGAGTTCGTCGGCGAGATCCTCGCCCCAGACGTCTCGTTTGGCCTGGCGGCGACTCTTGGTGCGCCCGGCGCCATGGGCGGTCGACCCGAAGGATCGTTGCATGCTGCCCTCGGTCCCGGTCAAGACCCACGAGCACGTCCCCATGCTGCCGGGAATGATCACGGGCTGGCCGATGTCGCGGTAGGCGTCGGGCAAATCGGGCGAGCCGGGGCCAAACGAGCGCGTCGCCCCCTTGCGGTGGACGCAGACCTCCATCTGCTCGCCGTCGATCGTGTGCGTCTCGATCTTCCCCATGTTGTGGGCGATGTCGTAGACCTGATGGAGATCGATGTCGTCGGCGCGGTGGCCGAGTGCGTTGTCGAAGGCCGAGCGCGTCCGATGGGCCAACACCTGACGGTTGGTAAAGGCGTAGTTGGCGGCGCACCGCATCGCCTGGAGATACTGCTGGCCCGGTTCGGAATCCATCGGCGCACAGACGAGCTGGCGATCGGGGAGTTCAATGCCGTAGTCGCCCATGACCTCCTGAAATCGGTCGACGTAGTCGGTACAGATTTGGTGGCCGTATCCGCGCGAGCCGGTGTGGATGAGGACGGTCAGACACCCCGCCTCGAGATCCATCCGCTCGGCGGCCTGGTCGTCGTAGATCTCGTCGACGAGTCCCACCTCGAGGAAGTGATTGCCCGAGCCGAGCGTCCCGACCTGAGTGCGTCCCCGATCGGTGGCCTTGGCGCTGACGACATCGGGGTTGGCGTCGGGGAGGCATCCCCGTTCTTCTGTGCGCTCGAGGTCGCGATCGCGAGCCATTCCGCGCTCACGGGCCCACTCTGCTCCCTCGCGGGCGACGCGACGGAGCGTCCCGGAGCTGAGCTCGAGGTCCCCTCCCACTCCGACGCCCGAGGGACATCGCCGATCGAGCTCGGTCGCCAGATTGTCGAGGTGGCCGACCACCTCGTCGGCGTCGATATGGGAGCTCAACAGGCGAACTCCGCAGTTGATGTCGTAGCCGATGGCACCGGGAGAGACGACGCCCTCGGGGTACTCGGTGGCCGCGACGCCTCCGATCGGAAAGCCGTAGCCCTGATGCATGTCGGGCATGACGGTGACGTGTCCGACCAGTCCGGGGAGCGTCGCCGCATTGACGGCCTGCTCGAGTGAGCGATCGTCTTCGATGTCCTCGAGAATCCCTCGCGTGGCGAAAATTCGCACCGGGACGCGCATGTCGTCTCGGTACGAGGCGGGAATGTTCCATTCATGGTCGCTGATCTGGATGAGATCGTCGATGTTCATCGGTCCCTCCCTGCTTCGTGATCCAAGGTGTCTGTCTTCGGCGAACGCTGTCGGCACGGGGCTTTCGAGCGCTCAGACGTCGAAGGTGACTCTCGCTTCCCAGTCCGTCTCCTCCAATTCAACTCGCAGATCGTGCCACGTGACAGCTTTGATCTCTTTGTCGACCGATACGAGCGGACCGCCCGTGAGGTGAGCTTCGAGCCGGACATCCGAGCAGTGAAGTTGAAAGTTATCGAAGGCCACGCGATCGGCCTGCAGCCAGTAGAGTATCTCGGATAGGAATCCAACGAGCAGTGACGCGCGATCGGAGCGCTCGAGTTCGATGGTGCGCGAAATGCGCCGGGTATCCTCCGTTTTGACCCCCGATAGTCCATACATTCCGATGGCGGCCTCCTCGAACAACGACTCGAGTTCGGGGGCCCAGATATCGAGAGCCCAGTCGGCCGTGTGATCGATGTCGCGATGCCCTCGGTCTTCCTCCGTCATGATTCTGCCGAGAGGTGAGAGGCGCCAAACGTCGAGATCGGATAGGGGCGCTCGCCGAGTCGTACAGCGAACTCCATTGTAATCACACCGGAACCGGCGTCGAGGTTCAGAGGGCAACACAAAACGCGTCGAAGGCTTACAACGCCCTCGACGCGCTCGGGATGACTCGACGAGACGAGACTCATTGCAGGGACTTGCGGACGCTCTGGTGGTTCGATTCGCCGACCGTCTCGCCCTGGTAGTTGTTCTCTTTGATCAAATCCTGGACGTTTTCAATGCGGTTGCTGGGGGGCGGATGGCTCGAGAAGAGCCGGAATCCCTGCTGTTCGCCCTGAGCCTCCTGAAGTCGCTTGAAGAAGGAGACGAAACCCTGAGGATTGTAGTTGGCTTCCGCCATGTAGGCGACGCCCTTTTCGTCGGAGCTGTTTTCTTGCTTGCGCCCGAAGGCCTTGATCACGCCTCGGGTCGCGATGCGTTCGACGAAGAGGTTGATGACCTTGTCGGCTTTGCCATCGGCTGCCTCGCTGAGTTTCTCGGACGCCTTCTCGGCGGCGAACTTCGTGGCAAACACGGCGAGCATCTGTTTGGCGATGTGGCGTTCGGTCACGTGGGCGACCTCGTGGGCCATGACGGCCATCACTTCCGCTTCGGTCTCAGCCTCCCTGAGCAATCCCGTGTGAATATAGATCTCGCCCCCCGCCATGGCGAAGGCGTTGACCGACGGTTTCTCGACGACGTGGAAGTTGAAGTCGATCTGATTGTAGACGGCCGCGCTGGTGGTGTTGTCGAACCCACTGTCCGTCGAAGTGTCGACCTGCTCGGCCGCCTGGACCGCCTTCTGGCCGAGTTTGTCGACGTAGCTGTGGACCTCCTGATTCTCCCCGTTTTCCGGCAGAAGAGTGATCTCGGGGTTGTCCACCAGCTTCTGTTTCATCTGCTCCCCCATCTGCTCCTCTCGAGCGGGGGGCATCGCGGCCAGGGCGAGGGCATCTCCAACCGATTCGGCCGTCCCTTCTACACATCCGCTCGCAAACGGAAGATGGATGGCGAGCGCTAAGACAGCGGGCACGAGCCAGAGGTTGCGACCAGACGACGACTGTATACTCATGACGTGTGAGGGGGGGTTGAAGTCCTGTTTGTGAGACAGACCACGTCTCGGATAACTAACATGAACGGTACCGGAGATCGACCTCCGTCTGGTCGAGCGTCTGCAGGTTGTCGCCATTCTCACTCCTGCAGCACGAGCGAGCGTCGACCGCCTGTTGGACGATCGAGGGTGTATCGTATTCAACGTCGAGAGAACGATTCGACGGGGGGAGCCCTCGCTAGTGTGCCTCGGGACGATATCAATCGTGGGCAAGGCGAGCCGAGTTCGAGGGAGCAGCAAAGTGAGACATCGGTGAATCTTGAGTCAGCCTGCCACGGATGCGACTCAGGTCCGTAGGCTCTCGACGACGCGTTTTGGGAGCGCCGGCGACCCCGCCGGCCGAGCATCGAGTCGGTCGACCGCAAGCGTCGTGCGACGGCGTATCCCACGGTATCCAATCGGACCCGCCTGCCACAGCTTTCGCCCCCCGAGAGCATGCACTTGACGCACGTGACCATCCGTGCCATGCGCAAGAAAATGGCTTGCTATCGGTGTGTGGCCCCCCCATGTGCGGGGAGAGAGCATCGGTTTACAAGGAGACACGACTCTTTCATGTTGAGAGTCGACTCGATGCCTCATACAAGACGATCGCCCCACCGGAGTGACGCCAGCGTCGAGACACACTCGAATCCAGCGGTGGACAGAATCAATCCTTGTTCATAGTCATGTCGTCCATCCACTCACATCTCAATTCGTGTCAATCGACGACGAGTTCTGATCGTCTCACTGAGAACTCGCGCCACTGACCTGCACTACTGGCAGAGGACATATCCATGGGCGAAGACACGTCGCATCCCGAGGTGCTGGACGAAAAAGAGGAGCGCCACGAATTCGTCAAGGCGCTGCTTCGAGACGTCCGGGCAATGGAGCAGATGCTCGAGGAGAGACACTTCGAGGAGGGTGTGCGCCGTATCGGGGCGGAACAGGAAATGTTCCTTGTCGATTCCTCGTATCAACCGGCGAGTATCAATCTGGAAGTTCTCGAAGAACTCGACGATCCTCGATTTACCACCGAACTCGGCCGATTCAACCTGGAATTCAACGCCAATCCCGCTCTCTTCGACGAACACTGTCTGCGCGATCTCGAGAAGCAGCTCAACGATTGCCTCCGGATGGCCCGAGAGGGAGCCGCCACCCACGACGCCGACATCGCCCTGACCGGCATCCTACCCACCCTCAAAAAATCCGACTTAACCCTTGATCACATGACGCCCCGAGAGCGCTACCGGGCGCTCAACGAGGCGATGAACAAGATTCGAGGCACGGCCTACGAGTTCAACATCAAGGGCATCGACGAGTTCATCGGCAAACACGAATCGGTGATGCTCGAGGCGGCCAACACGAGCTTCCAGGTCCACTTCCAGGTCTCGCCCGACGAGTTTCCCCAGCTATACAACATCGCGCAGGTAGCGGCCGCGCCGGTGCTCGCCGCGGCGACCAACTCGCCTCTGTTGATCGGCAAGCGGTTGTGGCACGAAACCCGCATCGCGCTCTTCCAGCAGTCGGTCGACACGCGCACGACGGATCTCCACCACCGCGAGCTCGAACCGCGCGTCACCTTCGGAAGCGACTGGGTCGACGAGTCGGTCCTGGAGATCTACAAGGAGGACATCGCACGATTTCGGCTCCTGTTCGGCATCGACTTCGACGAAGATCCTTTCGAAGAACTCGAAGCCGGACGCGTCCCCTCGCTGCAGGCACTGTGTCTTCACAACGGGACCGTCTACCGATGGAACCGGGCGTGCTACGGAATCTCCGACGGCAAACCCCATCTCCGGATCGAAAATCGCGTGTTGCCCTCGGGTCCGACGCCAATCGACGAAGTCGCCAACGCCGCCTTTTGGTTCGGGCTGATGAGCGGCTTGCTGGTCGAATACGAGGACGTCACCGACTACATCGAGTTCAGCGAGGCCAAAAACAACTTCTTTTCGGCTGCCCGCGAGGGACTGGAAGCTCCCCTGACATGGCTCGACGGCGAGCGCTATCCGGCCGGCGAACTCGTCTCGAACAAGCTCATTCCATTGGCTGCCGAGGGTCTCGAGAGTAGCGGGATTGCTGAAGACGACATCGAGCGATATCTCAGCATCATCGATCGCCGCATTCAGAAGCGTCAGACCGGTTCGCGCTGGATGCTCGAGTCCTTCAACAGCATGGATGACGAGAAGGGCATGGCCGAGCGCCTCGCCGGGGTGACGTCTGGCCTGCTCGAGCGCCAGAACACAGGCGAGCCAGTCGATCAGTGGGACCTCGCCGACTACGAGACCGACGAGGAGTCCTGGGGCGAGCACTACCTGAAAATCGGTCAGTACATGCGGACCGACTTCTTTACGGTCAACGACGACGAGATCATCGATCTGGTCGCCAACGTCATGAACTGGCAGCACATCCGACACGTGCCGGTCGAGGACCACGAACATCGGCTGGTCGGACTCGTCACCCACCGGACACTGTTGCGACTCCTGGCCAAAGACCTGTCGAAACGCGACCGGGCGAACATCCCTGTCAGCGAGGTGATGGTGCCTGAAGACAACCTGGTCGTGGTCGAGCCCGATACGACCACCTTGGATGCCATCGAGCTGATGCGCGAAGAGGAGATCTCGTCGCTCCCGGTCGTCGCTGACGAAGATTCCAAGAAGCTCGTCGGCATGGTGACCGAGCGCGACTTCATGGACATCACCCGCGAGCTCCTCACCAAACGTCTCTCCGAGACCGAACGCGAGCTGATCGATCGGGCCAAGCGCCAGGAAGAGCAACGCGAACAGCCACAGCAGCGAGCCGCTGCCGCCCATCCCGGGGGGGACGCCTCGAGTCCCGGAGACTCTGCGGCGGAGGCCAAAAGCTCGTGAGTTAGCCCCCGATCACGGCTCCATATCCCACCACTTCGTCCGGGCGTCCGGCCGTATCGGCGGACGTCCGGCGATCGATACAGGTCAGCGTCCAATCACGCTCCTGAGCTACCCGAACCAGCCCGCGGAGGGGAAGACGCGCCGTCGTGTGACGCCGATCGATGTTCTCCATTGTCTTCGACTCGATCGCTTCGATCGTCTCGTCATCGAGGGTGCGCGCCTCCTCGTGGCGGTGTCCCTCGCTCAAGTTGGCACTGACGACGAGAAGCGTCGAGTCGTCCCACACGCGATCGAGTACGCCGGCGACTTCGTCGTCGGTCGCATCTCCCGCCAGAAAGGGGAGAAGTGGGATGTCGCCGAGGATGGCTTGAGCAAAGGGGAGCTGAGCTTCGACGCTGGCAGCCGGATCGAAGGCCGGCTCGATGGCACGCACCCCATCGATGTGAATGAGTTCTTCGATCGTGTCGGTCTCCAGTCCCAACGGACCGATGGGGGTCTCGAAGGCATCCATCGGTGAAGTGGCCACCCCCCGGAAGGGCACTCGGGCCGACGAGCCCATGATGGCAATCCGATCGTAGGCCGACGTCTCGGCCCAGACCCGTTTCCATCCCATCGCCATGATGGGGCCAGCGTAGTCGTATTCACCGTGAGGCACGACGATGGCCTTCGGGGGCGGCCCCTCGGGCGGATCGGCGGCTTCGAGATGACGCTCGATCACCTCACGCAGTTCCTCCTCCTCGTCGGGATAGTGAAGTCCATCGAATTCGGGGATGCGAACGTGTTCGTATCCGCCTCCGAACAGCGCCTCGAACAATCCGGCAATCATGGGCATCTCCTCTCGAGAGATTATCGCGTATCGAGCGTCAGGAACGCTTGCGGGCGAGCATGACACCATCTCCGATGGGGACCAAGGAAGGCGTGACCCGCTCGTCGTCACGAATGCGAGCATTGACATCGCGAATCGCCTCGGTGCTCTCGCTGTCGTCGTCCGGATCGACGACTGAACCACTCCACAGCGTGTTGTCGAGGGCGATCAGCCCGCCGGGACGAACGAGTTCGAGACACCGGTCGTAGTACACCGGGTAATTGGGTTTGTCGGCATCGATGAAGGCAAAATCGAACGTCTTCTCCTCTCCATGCTCCAGGAGCTGATCGACCGTCTCCAGAGCGGGTTGGAGCCGAAGTTCGATGCGGTCGTCGAGGCCGGCTTCGGCCCAGTATCGACGGGCGATGTCGGTCCACTCCTCGCTGACGTCACACGCGATCAGATCGCCGTATTCGGGAAGCGCTCGGGCGATACAGAGCGCGCTGTAACCGGTAAACGTCCCGATTTCGATGGCACGCTCGGTGCCGGTCAATTCGACGAGCAACTGCATGAGCTGGCCCTGTTCGGGCGATATCTGCATGTTGGCGGCGTCGAGCTCGGCGGTCTCCTCGCGGAGCCGGTGCTGAACCTCTGTCTCCCGGAGAGAGACGTCACAAATATAGTCGAGTAGAGCGTCGTCGACCTGGAGAGTACTTCGAGACATGGTGGTGTCCTTGGTGCCGGGGAGAGTGCGTCGACGATGACATGCATTCGATAGACAGGGGGGCCGAGGACGTCAATCACGAGAGATGGTCGTCTCTCTGTAAGCCCCACAGACACGGGCACTCCACCGAGGGAAAACGGAGGGGATGTTCCACTTCGGTCGCCGGGAGACGAAACATATCGCGTGTTGCCGCCGACGATCATCGATGAGGGGCCGAGCGGCGAGCTGTCAGGGGTCTGGAAGGAGTGAGCCGCCCGACCGGGCCGCCGCGAGTGGCACGGTGTCCCCTCGAACCACTGGCCGGTTTGCGGCGGGCGGCGCACGCGGGCGCCGGAGGGTGAAATGAGGCGACGCGTACATCGCGCTCCGGGGAGCAGCGGCTGCTATCTCGCGATTCCAGTGCCGAGGTCGCTATTTTATCGGCGATCGAAGTTTGCTACGCTTGCCTCGTCATCCATGTTGGTTTTCAACTTCGCAGTTCCGTATCCCGATGTGTGATCGCACGTTTTTACAGGCTGCTGGCATGTGGTGGGTCGTGGCTCTCGTGATGCTGATGACCACGGGATGTGGGGACCGATACAACTTTCAGCGCTCCTCGTACGATCGCGGCACACTCGGCGAGGAGCTCTTCGCCATCTGGCAAAAAGATGCCGCACGCGCTCGCCACAATCCCCGGGCCAAAGTTCAGATGCTCGGCCGTCAACGGGCCGACTTCGTGCGTGCGGTCGACACGATGGCGCCGCGCGACCAGTTGGGCGAGGTCGATATGTTCATCCAGCGCATCCTGCCGATGGTCGACCGGGGATTGCTCCCGTCAACCACCCGGAAGACGCGCATCGCCCTCCGCGACGTCTCCGACGACCGAGAGTGGCTCGAGGCGATGACGTCACAGCGAGGCCCGGCTCTCGACACTCTCTCGTCGCCGAGTATCGAGCCCCGATGGACGGATCACTGGGTCTCGTACAGCCGGCTCGAACCCCTCTTGATGGAATCGACGGCGTTCGTGCTGGCGCGCGACGGACTCGACTCGCGGACCCCCGATATCGAGCCCCAATCCGAGAGTTTCTACAATATGCAGCGATTGTTGGTCGATCGGCTTCGCGAAGTCGAGCGTGCTCGGGAATCATCGTCGGCGTCGTCATCGGGGGCTTCAACGACGGAGAGCTCCTCGGGAATGCTTTTCCAGGAGCTGATGCTGACGGGCGACGACCGGATGAGCCCCCGTTCGTCCGAGGAGGGGCGCGAGCCCCTTCTAGTCGTCCGACTCGGTGCGCGCGGTTATCCTCGGGTGCGGTCGACCGGTGGGGAGGTCGTCGGCCCGTTTCGCGACGACAATGACGACGGGCTCGCCGATCTCGACGACGAGGGGCGATACCAGCTCCGAGGCGAGCGTTCAGCCGCCGACGTGCCGGCCTTTGCCGGCGACGCCGAGCTCGACGGCATCCGCCGCGACGAGCAGGGACGCGCCCTCGCCGGCGACACGCCTCTATTCGAATACGTCGACCTCCGAAAGACGGGGTTGGGCTTTGCGACCCGCGGATTGCGCGATGTCCACCGCCAACGACTCATCTGGCCGATGCTCGATGGCCTCCCCGCCGCGCTCGACGAGACGTCGGCGAGCGACGACTGGGGCGATTATCGAGGCTACGAACCTGCGCCCGAGCTGTCGACGTTGATCGACGAGACGATGGCGCTGCTCGATGCCTCCATCCTCCCGGAGCTGGCGGAGTCGTTTGCCGAGATGCTCGACGGGCACGCCGGGACGGTCGCCGAGGTGCGCGAGGCGACCGAGCGGTTTGCCACCGCCGTCGAAGAGCATCCCGATGCTCAACTCGACGAAGATTCGACCATCGGGTACGATCTGATGCCGCTCCTCGCCGAGATCGCCGCCGACCCTCAGCTCTGGTCGGACGTCATGGAGGCCCTGCGCGATCCCGTTTTCCGCAAGTTCGACGAATCGTTCGTCACGCTGCTGACCTACCGCGACACCGATGTCGTCCCGCCTCGCGGGGGCCAGTACGATCGCTGCTTTCAAGCGTGCCGATCGAGATACCGGGCTCAGGAAACCGAGGACCACCCCAACGGCATCGGACTCGTCGAACGCTATGAATGCATCCGCAATTGTCCGACCGACCAACTGTTCTCGAGCAGGACCCAGTTCGACGCGCCAGAGTCGAAGCGAAATCGGAGTCTGGCCCAGCGACTCCTCCACCTGCTGCGCGACGCGACTGGAGCGCCCTACACGATCGAAATCGTCGACAGTCAGGCCCTCGGATTACTCGACAATCTCCCGCCCATCGCCGAACTCCCCGGAGGCGAAGGTGGCGTCGGCGGCGGCGAGGCCTTCGTGCGGAGCATCGCGGGCAATCTGAAACTCGAGAATTACACGAAGGGATCGTACGACGACGTCTCCCGGATCGCCGAGCTCTTCAACGCCGGAAGTCTCGTCGAGTTGCTGGGGACCTTTACCGAATTGATGGGAGCCCGGCTCGATCCTCGGCCGACGCCCTCGCAGGTGACGCGCTTTTTCAACAAGGAGGACATCAAACTGAGGTGCGACCAGCTCGAAAAGATAAGCGACCTGGTCAGCGACGACCTGCTCGGTTTGGTGTGTGACAACAACGATTCGACATTCGCCGACATCAGCGACCCCACCTGCCACGACGGCTGGAAGTATTCGAACCATCACTCCGACATGCTCTATGCCTCGGAGGCTTCCGGACTGATCGATTCGATTCAACCCCTCGCCAAAGCGTTCAGCGATCACGGTCGCGAGACCCTCCTGCTCGAGTTCTTCATCGTCATCCACGACCACTACTCGAGCCGCGACGACCTGTACGTTCAAAAAGATGGATCGCCGTCGCCGATGAAGGGAGCGAACTTCGTCAGCTACGAACCCGTCCTGCTGGAGGCCGTGCAAAAGGGCTATCCCGTCGACGCTATCCATCAACTGGCCGTGACCGTCGACCAGATGCCCTCCGTCGACGGCACATCGTTCGAGGAGTATCTACGCCGACTCGTCCTCCACGCCACCGAGCCCGGAGGGGCCGAGGCCGACGAGTCTTTCGAGCTACCCGACGGCGATACGGTGCGCCAGCCGAGCCGCCTCCACACCTTTGTCTCGGCGCTCTCGGCGATGTCGAACCGGCTCGACAAACGGCCCGACGCCCGCGATGCTCTCGACAAGACTGTGACGTCGCTCGACGAACTTTTCCTGGCAACGACGCGCGACGACAGTGGCTTGTTTCAGTTTCGTCGCTCGGGGACGCTGGCGCTGGCGAGCCGTGGACTCCGCATGTTCGCCGACGAGGCTCGGACGTGGCGAGAGCGCGATCAGCTTCAGCCTCGCCTCGGCGAGCAGTGGCCCGACGAGCTCGAGTCGGCGATTGAATCTCGGACCTTCGCCCACGTCGTGTCACTGCTCGAGGGGCTTCGACAGTCGGAGTCGCGCCGCGAGCTGATGGAACATGCTCTGAGCCACCTGCTCGAGACCCGGCGAGGCCGCGACGGACTCGTCATGTTTCTCTACAAACTCTTTGTCCGTACCGAACGCACCGAATCGTTCGCACCGATCGCTGACATGATCGCCTCGCTGCTGGATCCGAATCGCACGTGGGAGGTCGAGCAATATCGCGATTATCCGCTCGCCTCGCATCTCGCGCTCCTGACGCGACGACTTCTACAACGCGACGAATCGGGGACCGGGTTCGAGATGCTGCGGCGTGGTCTCGCCCGCACCGAATCCGGCGATCGCCCCGTCGCCACGCTGGGTGACATCGGCGCCCAATACTTCCGAGTCGATCCGAACGATACTTCGTCCCTCGATCCCGATGATTACGAACGCATCTACGACATGTTCGCCCTGTGGTTCGAGGACGAAGCTTATGGACTCGAACAATTCTACGACATCGTCGCCCAGCGCCGAGGCGCCGGCGAAGGCGATCAACCCCCTTCTCACACACCATGAATCGAGACCTGCGTGTCAAAGGCCCGAGGTACGTCTCACTCCTGCTCGCCTTGCTGGGGAGTCTCCTCACTCTTGTCATCGGCCTGCCGAAGGCCGAAGCCTCTGGTTTCTTTCTGCCGGGACGAGGGGTCCGGCCGATGGGACGGGGCGGGGCTTATGTCGCCAGCGGGGAGGGCAATCTCAATAGTTTGTGGTACAATCCCGCCAATCTCGCCGCGCTCGACTCGACGACGCTGACGGGCGATCTCTCGGTCATCGGGACGTTCTCGAAGTTCAAACGCGCTCCGCGCGCCACCCGAAACGGCGAGACCGTCACGTACGGCCCCGTCTCCAACCAGTCGCCCCCCACGCCCGATCCCCAGTTGCTCGTCGGCGGCCCCACCGGCATCGAGGGACTGGTCTGGTCGGCGGGAGTCTACGCGCCGTATGCCACCCACCAGCGCTTTCCACCGAGCGGGCCCCAGCGGTACGTCCTCGTCGACAACTCGAACTCGCTGATGTCGTACCTCCACGCCGCGATCGCCTACCAGCCGACCGACTGGCTGCGGGTCGGCGCCGGTTTCCAGAACATGATGGCGCAGTTCGAGCTGACGAACATGCTCTCGGGCTATTCGGGCCTCTACGGACGGCCCGAAGACCGCGATCTCGACATCCTCGCCCGGGTCTCCCCCCGAGATTACTTCGCCCCCACGGGCAACGCCGGGCTATGGGTGCGCCCTGTCGAGTCGTTTCAGATCGGGGCCTCGGTCCAGCTCCCGGCGACGATTCAGGACAACGACGCGAGCCTCGAGGTCCGCATGCCGAGTCATCCCTCCTTCGACAACGCTCGCCTCACCAACCACACCGTCCAGGGACGACTCGACTTTCCGCTGATCGCACGGCTGGGCGTCCGCTACCGCCACGACGTCTTCGATCTCGAACTGACCGGGGTCTACGAGCAGTGGTCGGTCTTCGATTCGATCCAAGTCCGTCCCAACAACATCGAGGTCGAGGGCATCCCGGGGATCGAGGCGATTCCCGTCGGGCCCCTGAGCGTCCCCCAGCACTGGCACGATACGTTTTCGATTCGCGCCGGAAGTGCCCAGCACTGGAACGAATCGTGGACGACGCGACTCGGATATACCTTCGAGACCGGCGCCGTCCCGGATGCTTATTACAGCCTCTTCGCCCCCGATCCGAACAAACATCTCTTCGCGGCCGGAGCGACGTACCGATGGGGACAGTGGGCGTTCGATCTCAGTGCGGGCCTGCATCTGATGGCGGACCGACAGATCTCGAATTCTCGGATGCGCCAGCTCAATCCGATCGACACTGAGGATGAACTCGCAACCGTGGTGGGGAACGGCCAGTATCGCACGGACGTGTTGATCGTGGGAACCGGCATCAACTACGCATTCGAATAATGTCGGTTCGATCTGAGTCGCTCGCCGTCACGGGTAGCGAGGTGCCCGTCGCCTCTCGACGACGCCGGAGTCGAACCACACGAGCGAGGTCCCGGGCGAGAGCAGGGGAATGGTATCCCCCCTCTCGTACATGGACGTGATGACGCGTCCAGGAGCCTCGAATTGTTTCGACGCCGCGACGTCTCGCATTCATGGTCGACACCCAGCAACTCCAACTCGCCTCCCCGATCACACGGGCTGTAGCGGCCGTGGCAGGGCGGCTCGCTGAGCACTCCGCGCTCGTCAGCCCCCTCCAGGTGGCGACGTATCTGCCGCTGGACGTCGACAGTGTCAGCCGCATCCTCGACACCCTGAAAAACGAATACGATTTCGAGCGCGTCGAGCGAGATGGCATTTGCTATTTTCACATCGAGGCGCCCGAACCGCTGCTCGAGAAGGGAGGATCTATCGATCTCGAGATGGCCTTCGACCTGTGGGAGATCGAAGGACTCAAAGAGCAGCTCGACGAACTCAAAGCCGATGACGACTGGGCTTGCAAGGTGCGCGAACAGCACGATCTCCTCGTGGTGGCCGCCCAGGCCGACGAGCGTCATGTGGAGCTGTCGTACGTACTGAAACGATCCGATCTCACAAGTGCCAAAATACAGAGTATCTTCAACGATTTCGAAGTTGAGGGGTATGTCGAATACTGCTTCGAGAACGACGATGAGGCGCTCGAATATCGGCTCCCCGACTTCAAATACACCGACGATCGCCATCGCCGCAACCTCTCCCGGCTCGAGGCTCTCGACGGCACCAGGAAGCGGTATCGGCTCTGGCTCGTGGTCGGACTCTGTGCGGTCGTCTTACTCGCTTGCATCATCCTCTTTCAGCAACTGTAACCGGCGTCGCCCTTGATCTGGAGGGCCCGAGTCGACAAGATTGAGATGCGTCTGCCAGTTTTCGTACATGAGTGAATCGATGTCACGACCACGCCTGATACGCAGATCCCCGTCTCTTGGCCGATGTTTGAGCGCGATCGGGATGCTCGCCTGTATCTCGATCATCACTGTCGGGTGCAGTTCCGATACGGAACAGGGCTCCGATGGTCCCCCGTCTGCAGATACCGGGGTCATGGATGCGAACTCGACGGTCGACATCCGAGAGATGGATTCACCCGACGGGGAGGAGCCCAACGGGCGCCGCGACACCTCGGACGACACGGCCGACAGCGTTATCGACTCCGAGCCCGACGGAAGTGATGTCAATCCGGTCGGATTTACCGTGCTCCCCCCGAGACCGGCGAGCTGCGACCAGCCCGGAGTCAACCAGCGCATCCCGTTTTATTTCGCTCACGCCGACGATCAGAGTCCGATCGTCAAGTGGGATCGCATCAACGGCGATCGACTCACTCCGAACACCCGGCTCGGGGCCGGAAGTATTTCGTCGCGCCGCACGCGAATCGCTCAGCAGTCGTATCAGACCTGTGAGTCGAGTGCCGACTGCCCCTCTCCGCTGAAATGCGGGGCCTCGGGGCTGCCGGGGGCCAAGCGCCGCTGTACCTTCCCGACGAGTGTCGAGTTCGTACCGGGGACGGCTCAGATGGACTATCGCCCGAATTTGAAGGACGATTCCAAACAGCTCATCACTTTCCTGGTGGACAATACCACCAGTTATGTCGGCCAGCTTCCCAATGAAGTCTCGACGCGATACGGCGAAGACGGCAATATCGATACGGACGAGGATCCGAGGCGCTCGACCGACCCGAGACGCAAACATCGGGAAGCACTCAAGCAGTTTTCCGACAGGCTGCCCGGTGCCGTCAACGAGGATAACACCAAGATCAGTCTCTGGTACTACGGCGGAACCAAACGGGCGAACACTCGGGCCGTCGCGCGCTCGAGTGCCGACCGCGATCATTTTCGAGATTCAGTGACGCTTCTGCGCGACTGGGTCTCGAACGAATTGCCCAACCTCGCGCCTCGTCCGGCCAATACCTACCAGGCGATGTTGCGCGCCATCAACCAGGACCTCTCGCTCGACAAGTACGCCGACCACGAGAAATTTCTCTTCGTCGTCACCGACAGTCCCAACGAGGTATACGACTCGAGCGCCACCCGAACGCGGGTGATGAACAAACTCCAGGAGCACAATATCCGCCTGGTCGTCCTGCACATCGACGCCCAGATTCAGCCCGACGCGCTCCGGGATCTTCCGAGCTACTGGAAGGACTCGCCCCCCTGTGAGTCGGACGCGGATTGCGCCAACTTCGAGACGTGTCGTCGAGCCCAAAAATACCCGGAGGACAAGTCGAAATCCGTCACGGAGAGCACGCTCAAACACTGCATGCCCGCATACGGTGACAACGGCCGCCTCGGGCCGCTCGAGCCGTACGCAGACATGGCGTGTCGCACTCGGGGCCACTACCTGTACGTCAACGATCCTCAGAAACTCATCTGGTACGCCAAGCGACTCCCCTTCATGCTCGACGGTCAGTGGTCGGTGGAGGCGGAAGTATCGGCCTTCGACGAGCAGCTCGGGCTCGAGGGCGGCTACTATCGCCTGAGCGGCGTCTTCTTCGGACTCCTGGGAGCCAATCTCGCTTCGACGCTCTCCGACGTCGGTCCGGAGGGCCAGAACTTCGACACGCGTCCCCTCTTGCGACTTCAGCGCAACGACGATCAGTAGAGGGCACCCGAACTCTCGACGCCCATCCCGGCATCTCTCCAAGCGTCTCCGACGAGCGATATGAGCGAGGAGGACACACTCAAGATCCCCGATCCGGAGGAGAGTCGAGACGAGCCTTCGACCGACGACGCGCTCGAGGTCCCCGCTCCGGAGTCCCCTTCGGACGACTCGTTCGATCGCGAAAAGATGCAAGCACCGTCCGACGCCGAGGGGAGCCAGCAGGAGACGCCGACTGACAACGACAAGCTTCGCATCCCCGATCCGGACGAGGGGCGAGACGTCGCCCCGGATACGATTGGCAACATTGTGCTCGCAGGGGTGCTCTCGACGCTGCTCGGGCTCGCTCTCTTTGTCGTTCAACGCTCCCAACACGACGGTTCCTCCTCGGCTGAAGGCAGAGGAGACGCTCGAACGGTACGGGGGGAGACGGATACGAGTCGAGAGCGTATCGCCGCTCGCCTCGCCGACATGGGGCGCGACCAGCTCGAAGCACGCGACTGGTCCGAGCGAGAGCGCGTCTCGGCCTTTCGACTCGGCCCCCGCAAGGTTGCTCGCGCTGCCTGTCGGGCGCTCCCGTCGTCGCTGACCTCGGAATCGCTCTCGAACGACGTACAGCGCGAACTTCTCGGCGCCGTCGATCGTCGCGTCGAGCATACGCCATGGGGGTGTCTGCTCCGTTATTTCCTCGAAGATCGCATCGACTCCTCCCTCGAGCTCGCCTCCGAACTCGGGTCGTTCTGGAACGAGATGCGGACTTTTCGAGCCTCCTCGTCGATTGTCGTTCCCGTCGTGCAGGACTATCGTCAATCCGGTGATCCTCCAGAGAGCGAGTCGTTTCGGCGCTGGCTCCGACTCTGCGGGCTCAACTTCGAACGGCCCGAGGGACGACGTTGTCGACAGTGGCTCCAAACCCGGGCTCCCGATGACGAGACACGTGATCTCCTCAACGTCGTCGAGAGTCATCTTCACAAAACCGACGCTCTCAATCCCTCTTACGATCTCCCTCTTCTCCTTCGGGGCCTCGCCCATCTCGTTCAGTTTGGCCAACCAGACACATGGATGATCGAGGAGACCGACGCGCTTCCCAACTACGACGCCGATTTTCGTCTGGGAGCCGTGTTGTATCTCTGCCGCTTCGCGCAGTCTTCGAACCAGGGGACCGCCGAACAGGCTGCTCGCGCCCTGAGCGAAGCCGCCAACGTCTCCCTGCGAGCTGTTCAGGAGAAGCTGATCGAACGATGGCAACTCGCCTGCCGCAAGGCCTTCCGGGCCAACGACGATTCCGACAATCCCAGAGCACCACTGCTCGACACCCAGTCCGGCGAAGACGCTGACACGCCGAACTATTCCCTCCAGTCCGTGATCGAAGCGGGGTCGTGTCAGGTCGATCCCGACAAACCCAGATGGTACTGCGCCTCTCGCCAGTGGCGGGGATACGACGCCGACAAGCTGGAGGATTTCTTCGTCGAGACCGGACACCTCAAATGGGACGACGACAACGAATTCTGGCAGGTCGAGTAGGCGCGCCGCCTCCATCGGAGAGTCCTTCGACATCTCGGAGATGCCTTCTCGGAGCTCCGATCGCGGCTCGAACCTCGCCGTCTGGATGGCATGACCCCGAACGCCCCACCCAACTCTCTTTTAGGGAAGCGTCACCTCTGTGCCGCCCCGACCCGTATTGCCGTGAGCGTCGGTGACGGAGACCACCACCTGGTACGTGCCCGGTGACAGATGGTCGAACGGGGCGCGATACTCCGTGATGGGAAGCTCGGAGTGCGTGGCCGAGGGCTCGGTTCCACTTGCGAGTGTGATGGGGGCTCCGGAGGCCGATTGGACGACCTCTCCATCTCGACGGATCTCGACCTCGAGGTCGTCGGGCTCGACATCCCTGCCCGGCTCCAGTGGACCGGGCACTCCGGTCGGCACGTCGGGGCCGCGCATGCGGTAATGGCCCTCGAGCGAGCCCGGATCGCCATTCTCGTCCGTGTATTCGAGTGCTTCAGCCGGGGGATAGGCGAGCTCGCCCTCGATCAGGAGATCGTCCGTCTCGGCGACCTCGTTGATGGCGACGCCCACCTCGATCTGCTCGTAAGGGACGACCTCGAAGGGACGACTCGTCGTCTCGTACGACTGGCGATTCCCCTCCACCTGGTGGTGTCCCTCGACGCGAAAGCGATACGTGCCGGTCGGGAAGTCGCGCTCCTCCTCCCAGTATACCACCCAGACCCAGTTGTCCTGCTCGTCGCGTCGTCGTCGCGTCATCATCACCGGTTCGCGGTTGTCGTAGGGGCGAGCGCGAGAGGTTTCGACGGGCGCGAATCCCTCGTCGGTTTGGCGCTCGAGGACGACCCGCGGGGCCTGGGGCTTTTCAACTCCGGAATCGCCTCCCACCCAGGCGAATTCGATCGGCCGAAAGCGCTCGACCGTTTCGGGCGGAGACTCGACGGGCTCGCCGACTCGTTCCGGATCGCTGGGCTCGACGCCGAACGACTCGTCGATTCGACTGAACTGCTTGGGACGGGCGTCGGGCAGCTCGGAGGACGGGGAATCCCCTCGAAGAGAGTCGACTGCCTCGGAGGCACGTGCGACGAGAAAATCTCCCAGCCTCCATCCCCAGAAACTCATCGAGGGCTCGTAGCCGCCCTGGAGGTAACTGAAGGCATAATCGGGGTAGGATTCGGGGGCGTTCTGGTCCTCGAACCCCGCGAAGGGCGGACGCTCTCCCCGGAGATTCGTAGGCATCAGATAGAATTGATGGTCCTGGGCGTATCCGAGCGTCCAGGAACGGCTCGGATCGAGCTCATCGGTCTCGCGGAGCCGTCGGATCACCTGCCAGCCGACCTCCATCGAGGCTTCGCCGGGAAGCGTCAGGAGCGTATGCTCACCGAGCGTCAGCGCCGTCATCTGGCTCCGTAAAAAGAGGGTCGGCGGACGATGATAGAGGATGCGATGCAGGCCGAAGCACTCGAGATCGTCGGGCGCGATGCGCGTCTCGTCGTCCGTATCCACGGAATTGCCCGAACACTGAATCCCGCCGTACGTGTATTGCTGATCGATGGTCTCGAGGCCGTCTCGCCCCCATTCGCCCGCCTCGTACCCCAGCAGATCGTAGGTAATCGGGAAGCGATGCGTCTCGCCGGCCAGCTCGATCGAGCGGCGGGTCTCCATCGAGTCGAGCTCCGGCATGGCGATCTCGGCGAACTCGTGCCCCAGCTTGTCGAATCGCTGAGCGCCTTCGTGGTCTCGTTCGTCTCCGCCGGGGGACATCGTTCCGCCGTTCTGGTTGAAGAACATGACGGGGACGGAATGATCGTATGCGTCGGCGAGGGCGCGTTCGAGCCCGTGCTCGATGGCGCCGGGCGCATCTCCGTTGGCATAGTCGCCCGAGTGGATGGTGCCGTGCATGCCGAAACTGACCGCAACGGCACGGGGGCGTCCGTCGAGATCGTCGACGCGAATCAAGAGAAGACGGTTGTCGTCGAACGGCGGGCTCTGTTCCCAGCGATCGCGTGCGATGTCGTCGTTGGGATCGAAGTTCTCGACGATGCGCACGCCGATCGAGGCCGGCGACCGGTCCTCCAGAGCGGCCTCGGCGGCGCGAACGGTCGAATCGACCAGCCAGTCGAAGGCTTTCTGGTGAAAGGCACCGATCCCGAATCGCCCGACGGGCACGAGGGTGTCGTCGGGAATGTGATAGAAGCGCGCCGGCCCCGAGTGCGTGTGGGTGGCGGAGATGACGAGGCTGTCGCGCCAGTCGGCCCCTGTGCGTGCCTGGAGTCGTCGAGCGACGGCCTCGTGGAGCGCCATCGACGAAAAGATGATTGGCAGGCGGATCAACATGATCTGGCGATCGCCGTTGTCGAGCAGCAGTGCGCGTGCCTCGAGACCGTGCATCTGACCGTGAGAGGCCCGGAGCTGGTCGGCGTATCGGCCGTCGCCGAGCCCCGCTCGGCTGCCATAGCCGCCGAGAGGCAGGCCGATCGGCACGTCGAGCCACGCTCGACCCACCCCTGATCGCAGGGGCTGACGCGCCTCGCCCCCCGGTGCTTGGCCGGTGATCTCACCCGTGAACTCGCGACATCGCCCGTTGTCGGTACAGATGCGCCCGTCGCGGCAGTGGCGATCCAGAACACAGGCGACCTGGCAGTGCCCTGACCGGCAGATGGCCCGCTCGGCGAGGTCCTCGTCGATCCCGGCGAACTGGGGGACACACGTCTCCCAGCCTCCGGGGGCACGACACGATTCGGCCTCTCGGCACGTCGAACCGTCGCAGAACTCCTCCTCGAGACAATCGGATTGATACGTACATCCCGATGGGTCGGAGGCGCTCGAGCCATCGGAATCGCGGGTCGCATCGGGCGAGATGCTTGCGTCCGAAGAAAGCTGGGCCACTCGTCCGGTGTCCTCCGAGGATTGACACCCGACGACCATCATCACGAGCGAAAGCAAGGCGTATCCAACGGCCTCTCGTGTCATCGTCTCGGTCCTCTTGGCGACACTCAGCTGTCACAGCGATACAGCCCTCCATGATAAGGGAGAATCGCAGTGAAATCGACGGCCCGCCACTCCCCCGAACCGATTGAGTGAACGGCGGCATGACGAAACACTCCTCGCATTCCCCGATTTCTCGAGGGTCCGAGCGCGTGTTCCGGAGGGCGTGTCAGCGACGCAGTCGCCGCCAGCGTCCGACGATGTCGAGCGCCTCGCTCTGTTCGTCGAGCCAGCTGACGCCGCCGGTTTGCGAGACGGTGTCGTACTCGTCCTCGTCGAGGGGGACGAGCTGCCAGACGGCGATCGAGGGGCCTCGAGGGGGAGAGGCGTCGAACATGGCATCGAGGACGAAGGCGCGCAGTCCGTGGAGAGGTTCTTCGAACTCCAGCACGTCACCGGGACGCCAGGTGCGGTCCTCCAGCACGAATCCCGCCGTGCTGTTGAGGAGAATGTCGGTGACCCATTCGTCGAAATCTTCGGCGGCCAGCTGGACGGCCAGCTCCACGTGCTGGGCCTCTCCATCGAGTCGGTCGCTCAGACCGGGTTGGCGCCCGAGTCCATTGCTGACGGCGAGGGTTGGCGAGGAGGTGTCGTCGACCGCGTAGATCTCCAGATCGATGGGATCGACATCGTCGATCTCCTCGAGCGGAAGGCGCCCCCGGAGTGGAGCCGTCTCCACGTCGATCGTCCGTTGGCACTCGTGGTAGAAGAGAGCATGATAGGACTGGGGAGGCATGGTAGATGAACTGCGATCAAAGGTCCCCCATCGCTCCCAGACGTCGCTGGGTCCGCTGGAACGCACTTCGAGAACGTCCTCCTCGAGGTGGAGCGTATAGGGCGTCGTGGCTTCGTCCGCGAAGTCCTCCAGCTCGTGTCGGCGAGCCGCCTCGAGGCCGAACCCGAACGGCACGCGTCTCTCGTCGTCTGCGCGCTCTCTGTCCGCTTCGCTCTCCGCGGCTTCCCCCTCCGCTCTGGGGACTCGCCGTTCGTGAACCATCTCCGAGGCGACATACAGGAGGGCTTCGCGTTCACGGGATCGTCGCCACCGGTCGGTGTTCATCTCGGGTTCGTGTGATTCGGAGTCGGAGGGAACAGGGGGCTCGCAGCGAATCCGCAGTTCGGGAAGCCCCATCGAGCGGAGCCCCGCACTCTCCAGATGGGAGGTATCATCGGAGGTATGCATCTCCAGCCACGCCGTGAAAGAACGCACCCCGGGCTCGTCGACTCCTTCGGAGACATCGAGAAATTCGCGGGCCGTCTGGGGCGTGCGGTGAGACGCCAACCGGACGACACCGGTGTTTGCTCGTTGCAGGCACTGACGCACGAGCCGAGTCATGGTCCGAAGTATTCCTTCCTCCGCCCAGGGATCCGGGGCCGTGTCGAGTGGTTGAAATCGCGATTCGAAATTCACGACATCGCCATCCTCGGCGAGGGCCATTTGAAGATGGCCCAGGTCGGCCTCGTCGGGAAAGTCGTCCGGCAGGAAATCCAGATCGATCGATGCTTCGTCGGGCAGTGAGCCCGCATCGACCTCGAGACAGATCGTGCCCTGCGACGTGACGATGCGAAACCCTCCACGCCCGTTGGACACGAGGCGATCGGCATCGAGGTCCGCTCGTTCGGCGAGAGTTTCGACGTCACGTCGGTTCCAGTCGAGCGGAAAGGGAAAGTGGCAGTACGCCCAGTACGATGCGGGATCGAGAGGCTCGAATGCCGTCACCTCCTCCGATGATTCTTCGTCCGGAGATGCATCGTCGGCCGTCTCCTCCGGGGAGACGTCCTCGTCCGAATCGTCGCTTCCGAAAATGGCGTCCAGCAGGCCCATGACAATGCCCCGTCTCGAGTCGGGATGACATATCCATACGATATTGCGTCGGACGATGTACCGTACGCCAGGGCCAAACGCCCCGTCAAAGGGCGCACGAGAGGGGATCGCACGAGAGCTCGATGCAACGTACGATCTCGCCGAGGAGCTCGATGGGGGGACGTTCGTCGTTGTATAGCTCGCCCTCGATCGGGAGTGCTCGCCCCTTTCAGGACGGACATACAGGGGGGCTCCAGAGGCGTCGGCGGGACGATACCTTCAACTCTCCTTTGGAACGTTTTGATACTTCCTCGAGGTGAGCAGCTTGCTGGCACGTCGACGAGCGCCCCCTCGAAGCGGGGGGAGCGAGTCGATCACGAGGGGGGAGACATTCAAATGCATTGCCCTCGGGATCTCGAGTGATGCACCTCGCATATACAGGGGGCTATGGTAGTTAAACAAACAATCGAGTGACGTCAGTTGTCGCCTCGTTCCTCCCCAAAGGGAGTCGCTCGGCGACTTGCCAGCAGGGATGCTGACGCTCCAAAGGAGAGCTCGAGGTCGTCTATGGTCCGGCGCCTTTTGGGAGCGCCGGCTCCCAGCCGGCATATGGAACGGTTCACTCTATCCCTCGAATCAAAATTTAATCTCCA
>JAQCND010000037.1 GCA_028274765.1 Bradymonadaceae bacterium | reverse complement strand
AGACGTTGTCCGACTTGGCCTGCTTCTTTTTGGACTGCTCGTACTTGAACTTGCCGTAGTCCATGATTTTGCAGACCACGGGATCGGCCTGAGGGGCAACCTCGACGAGATCGAGGTCGTAGTCCTCGGCCTTCTCCATTCCCTCTTCGACCGACATGATCCCGAGCTGCTCTCCGTCGGGGTCGACGACGCGAACTTCGTCCTCGTCGCGTATTTGTTTGTTGACCCGTCGGGAATCGTCGTCGTCATTCCGTCGCGAGTTTCTGCCTCTTCCGTTACCGATGGTATGCGTACCTTGTGTATGGGGTCACGAACTTCGAAAAGTCCACGTGGGTCCCACGGGAGGCCCCCGACACGAACATGTCGGGCTCACTCCATGCGAGTTTGCCTCGTACGATGACACCCCGAGGGACGTCTCGACGAGGGGACTCGCTCGCAACACCCACGTCGCCAGGAGTCGATGACATCTCCGCGAGGCGGATGTTCGAGGGACTTTGAGAATATCATATCTCAGACAGAGATCCACGCCCGTCTCGAGACGGCGTGCGGCCCCGTCGCCTCGGCGAAAATCCCCCCCCGAGTCCCGCCGATCTCGACGTCCCGAGACACGTGTTCATTTGCGGCCGATGGCTACGCGGTCGCGGTCGCTGTAGTCCTGGCGGATGCGCGTCTCCGAGAAGCCGGCCTCGTCGAAAAGCTCCAGAGCGGCCTCGCCCTGCTGATGACCGATCTCGATCAGGAGCCATCCGTCGTCGTCGAGATACTCGAAGGCCTCGGGCACGAGGCGCTCGATGACCGCCAGCCCGTCGGAGCCGGCAAAGAGGGCGTCGTCGGGTTCGTGGTGGCGCACCTCGATGTCGACGGCCGATCGATCGCCCTCGGGGACATAGGGAGGGTTCGAGACGACGACGTCGATCGGCTGCCAGTCGTCGGGGACGGGCTCGAGTAGGTCGCCGTGATACAGTTCGATGCGGTCGTCGAATTCCAGCTCCTCGAGATTGGCCTGAGCCAACGCCAACGTTTCGGTCTCGATGTCGGTGCCCACGATGGTCCATTCGGGCCGCTCCGAGGCGATGGCCGCCGCCACGGCACCCGTTCCCGTGCCGACGTCGACGAGTCGTCCCGGCGTCTCCGGCATCAACTCCAGGGTTGCCTCCACCAGCACTTCGGTCTCGGGCCGAGGGACGAGGGCGCGCTCGTCGGTCTGAAACTCCATTTGCCAGAACGATTTGCGCCCGATCAGATAGGCGACCGGCTCGCCGTCGGCGCGTCGCTGGAGCAGTGCGCGAAACTCCGCACGCGGCTCGTCGTCGATGGTCTCCTTGGAACGGGCATAGAGTTCGACGCGCTCCATCTCGAGGACGTCGCCCAGCAGGAGATCGGCGTCCAGTCGCGGGGTGTCGGTGACGTCCTTGCGCTCGAAATACTGGGCCGTCCATCGGAGGAGCTTGCGAATCGTCCAGGGTGGCCCGAGTTCGTCGGGCGAGAGTTCTTTTTCGCGGGGCATGATCGACGTGGGGGATTGGAGTGCATCTGAATGAAGCGAGTGTCGTTATGGCACGTGGGGCGTCCGCTGCAAAGGGGGGCGGAAGGCCCAAACGATCGTATGGAGATGACTCAGAAGGGCCAGACGATGGGGAGCAACATCGTCTCCGGTCTGTGGGACAGTCATGTCATCGCCGTCCCGATTCGAATGAACGTGGGGGCCGCCAGACCTCGACCGTGTATGGCCAGATATCGAGTAACGTACTCACGATGTGCGCGGGAACTTTCAGACCATGGAGACGACTTCATCCGACGAGGTCGACATCGATCGCCGAAGCCCCCGTCGTCGTGGGGATCGAGAGATTCGGGTTCCACGGGGACACCTCCGTCTTGCCCCCGAGCCCCGACGATGCCTCACTCTTGGGTGCGCTCTCGCGTCCGTTCGACGACGTCGTCCCGAAGCGCGAGCAAGTCGCCACTCAGCCCCACCTTGTAGATGTGGGGATGCTCGAATCGCTTGTGCCCATCGGGCAGTTGGTCGAGGCGTCGATGCGCATACTCGCGGCACGTCTCGACCGATCGCCGGTCGATCTGAACCTCCCCGCCCTCCATGACCGGGCGCAACAGGGGCTCGCGATCGTAGTGGGCCACATCGATGTTGTGGACGTCCGGATGCGAGGGATCGTAGATGTGCTCGACCGGCGATTCATCCTCGAGGGCGACGGCATCGCCGTAGAATTGACCCTCGTCGTCGATGAGGCGATCGACGCGCTTCCGACCGGGGAAATTGATCTTGATGGGATTCTCCGAGAGTTTCAGACGCGGCTCGTCGCCGAACCAGCTCAATTTGTAGACCCCATCGAGCGCTGGACAGTCGTAGGCGGTCACCAACTGGGTCCCGACGCCGAAGACATCGATCGGCGCCCCCTGATCGCGGAGCGAGCGACTGACGTGCTCGTCGAGCTGGTTGGAGACCGCGATATCGACGTACTCGAGTCCGGCCTCGTCGAGCATCTCGCGGGCCTCGCCGGCCAGGTACGCCAGGTCGCCGCTGTCGAGCCGGATGCCCTTCAGGCGATGGCCCTCCTGTTCGAGCTCTCGGGCGACCTGGATGGCGTTGGGGATGCCGCTCTCGAGCGTATCGTAAGTGTCGACCAGCAGGATCGTCCGATCGGGAAACGTTCGGGCGTAAGCACGAAACGCCTCGAGCTCGGAATCGAAGCTCTGAATCCAGGCGTGCGCCTGCGTGCCGGTCGCCTCCAGACCCTGGTGGAAAGCCGTCCATACGTTCGAAGTGGCATCGAAGCCCCCGATGATGGCAGCGCGACTCGCCTGGACGGCGCCGAAGCCCTGGGCACGGCGGAGTCCGAAATCGATCAGCTTGTGATGCTCGCCAGCGCTCTGGCGCATGCGGGAGGCTTTGGTGGCGATCAGTGACTCGAAGTTCAGAACGTTCAACAGAAGCGTCTCGACGATCTGACTCTCGATGATGTCGCCCTCGACCCGCACGATGGGTTCGAGCGGAAAGACGACTTCGCCCTCCCGGGGAGCGTGAACCTCGGCCTCGAATTCGAAGTCCCGGAGGTAGTCCAGAAAGGCGTCGTCGAAATCGAATGTCTCCAGGTAGGCGATTGCTTCGTCGTCGAACTCGAACGACTCGAGGAGATCCAGGGCCGTGTCGAGCCCCGCGAAGACGACATACCCGCCGTCGAAGGGATTGCTTCGGAAAAAATAGTCGAAACACGCCTCTCGATCGGCCCGGCCCTCGGCGAAGTGGCCCTGGGCCATGGTCAATTGATAGAGATCCGTATACAGTCCCTCGTGAGGACCGAGAGGCGTCGATGCGCGATGGGGGGATTCAGGCATGATCGATGCTCCGTCACGAAGTCGTCGCGTGCGCGTCGTCTCGTCGTCTATCAGTCGTCTGCGTTCATCGTGGTGAACTGCTTATAACTCTCCGCCGGCCCCCGTAGCAAGTCACACATCGGGCGTCGTTCGTGCCCCTCAACCGGAGGGGAGTCGGGTCCAAACGAGGTTCGACTAGTTGTCCGGGGCATTCCCGTCGTTATGTTCATGTATGTGCGGCGTACAATGTGGCACCCGCTGACGTATAGACGCACTCCGATCGATCTCGACTCACAGTGACTGCCTCCATCCCTCCAGCGTTATGAAAGACATGGAAATTATCTGGCGTCTCCAGGGTCATACACTCGATACCGAAGCGCGCGTTCGTCCGCTGATCGAACAGATCGAAAAGATCCCCGGCTTCCAGCCGGCTCACTACGATCTGAACCAGAAGGAACAGTGGCGAGGCTTCGACCTCGATCGCACCGTCGTCGATGCCCTCACTCAGCGCACCCAACTCGTCCGAATCCGGGGCGAAAGTGGCGAATCACTCGCCGTAATTGCCCTCGGCAAGCGGGGCCCCGAACCGACGACCGTCATTCGCCTGGACGTCGATGTCGCCCCCGAAGAGATCGTCTCACACTGGGAGGAACTCGTCGACGAAGCCCCCGTACGTGCTTCGCTGCTAACCTCCGACGACTGGCAGGAGCGCATCGAGGCGACCGACATCGACTGGTCCTGGGACGAGTTTCCTCCGGCCCTCGTCTGCGGATGGAGTCGCGACGACAAACCGGATGATCTCGAGGACGCACTCGAATCGGTGCCAATGGGAACCCCGGTGCGGCTCGAACAACACTCCGGATTCGTCGCGCTCTGGCTGGCCCCGGACGGCGAGATCGAAGGTCCCTCCCACGAGCGGGCCCTCAGAGCCCTCGCCGATCACGGACTCGAGCTTTGATTGTCGAATACAGCTTGACACGCTTTGAGCAAATCCTTAAAAGATGCGTCCTGCCGCGAAACGCGAGTTTCGTGGCATTCGAGGCACTTGTGCCTCGTGCGTAGGTAGCTCAGCAGGTAGAGCACGGCCCTGAAAAGGCCGGTGTCGGCGGTTCGAATCCGCCCCTACGCATTTTTTATTTTGTACATGCATGTCACGGAGCCGGGTGACGGGGCGTATCTGCGTCGCGAGGAGGGACGGGCCTCCCTTTCTCCGATGGGAAGAAAGGGTCTCACTATCGAGCCGATCGCTCGCCCGAGCCCTGGCCGCCCCCTCCATCGATGATCGTCGGCGCGATCCCAGACATTGTTGCGTCTTCGACATCGAGCGCCCCTCTACTCCCTCCGGAACGCTCCGATGCGCTCCCCGCTCGAGCGATCGCGGTTCCCATACCCGATAGAACATTGTCCGCCGAGCGAATCGGCTCGCTCTCCTTTCAGCCGCTCGCTCTCGCCCCCGAAGCCCGGCACCTCTGCACGGGACGAACGGACGCCGGGGGTCGCGAAGTCTCCCATTCGTGATTCGAGTGCCCCGTCGGGATGCCTCGACGTGTCTCCGGCGCGAACGTCCCAGGCGAGGGAGTCGTAGTGCCTCCCGATGGACATCTGGCAACTCCCAAGATGAGAGATACATCTCTTCGATGCGTTCGTCCGATGCGCTCGAGCCGCATCGAGCGCGCTCGATGGACGATCGACGGCCTCGCCCCGCTCGGCCCCCTCCGCCCTCTCGACGGGCGACTTCCGAGCGCCCGCCAGATCCCGCGTGCATGGCCCGACGACCAACGGGGGAATCGCGGTCGACCCCTCGATCGATCCGCTTGCAATGAACGTCGGCATCGGGTAGAAGGTCATGCCTGATGAAATCGCTCTCGGGTGATTCGATGGAGACAGACCCCATCCATCGCCCGAGATTTCAGTGACATCCGAGTCCATGTATCAACCGGTGCGCGGCGTATCACTCTCTCCCAAATGTTCCCCGATGTTACGAGCGGGAACTCTGCGTGGACGGGTCGTCGCGGATCGATGACGTCTGCTGTGAGGGATCACGGAATGACAACTCCCGATCATCGTCGGCTCGATCGTCGTGATGACACGTCCTCGCGCCGCCCCCGATGGATCGTCGTGGCGCTGGCCGCCTCGGTCGGATGGCTCGCCGCCGCGACGGGCTGCGATACGGTCGCCAAGGTCAGCTTTCTGAACGAGAAGTTCGACTCCGTCAACACGGCCGGATTCACCACGATCCCGGGTCAGTGCAACAATCCCGGCGGCTCGAACGGCAACCTGGCGATGCGCTTTGCGCTCGTGACCGACAACGATCAGCCCATCGCCCAGGGCGACACGATCGCCCGGCAGACGGTCGATCTCTCGAATGACGCCGTCACGCTCGACGACGGTCGCCTCTTTCCGGCCCCAGACCGCGTATGCACATCGCCGGGTGAAAACAACCAGTCGGGAGACAACAGCATGCAGGGAGCGATGCCAGTCTGTGATGGCAACGACTCCACTAAATGTAGAGATCCCTCCGGCAACAACGAAAAGACCTATCTGCGCTGCAACACCGAGACGCAGATGTCGGTGCAGGACTTCGAGTACGCCTCGCAGAAGGACACGCCCCAGCGATTCGGGCTGCTGATCGAAAACACCGCCAGCCTCGCCGGCTCCTATCCCGCCGACGATACTCGAAACAAATTTTATGACACCGATGGTGACGGGATCGCGGACGTGCCCGGAACGGGACCGTCGCGAGTTAGAAGCCTCGCCTCTGACTTCGACAACCGGCGAGCGACGGCTCTCCAGGAAATGCTCCCCAACTGGCGCGCGGCCGCCAACCGGGCCGA
>JAQCND010000028.1 GCA_028274765.1 Bradymonadaceae bacterium | reverse complement strand
GAGGAGAGCGACGGGATCCAGTCCGAGCCCATCCCCTCTGTTGTCAAGGACTACATCACGGCGATGGACCGGTTCGTGGTGCTCGGACTCGACTACAAAGAAGATCAGAAAATCCAGCCGAAGTTCGCCTTCAACGCCGCCAAGCTCTACTACGACTTCAAGCACTTCGATACGGCTCGCAAACGTTTCAAGTGGATCGTCGACGAATACCCCGAGCGAGAGATCGGCTTTCTCGCCGGAAGTCTCCTGCTGGAGACGTATCGGCGCGAGGAAAACTACGACATGATGGCCAAATGGGCCGATCGCCTGAGCGGCATTCTCAAAGGAGACCAGGCGAAGGCCGTCAAAGAAGAGGTCCAACAGCACCGGCTGGGCGCCCTCTTCAAGTCGGCCGAAACGCTGTTTGACGAGGAGAAATACGAAAAGGCCGCCGACAAATACCTGGAGTTGGTCAGCCAGGCGCCAGACTATGAAAATGCCCCGCTCGCGTTGAACAACGCCGCCGTCGCGTACGAAGAAGTCAAAAAATACCAGTCCGCAATGAAGATCTACGAGCGGGTCTACCGAGAGTATCCGGATAGTCCGCTCTCCGGATATGCCCTCTACCGCGTCGGGGTCAACTCGGAGCGTTTCTTCGAATTCGACAAGGCTCTCCAATCCTACCAGCTCTTCTATGACAAGTACGAACCTCCGACACCCGAGGCGCTCCAGCAGATGAACTTCAGCGTCGAACAAAAGCGCCCCAAGGCGCTTTTGAGCTCGGCCGTCCTCTCGATGAATCTCCAAAACTACCGGGATGCCGCCGGATACTACCGACAATTCATCGAGACGTATCCGGATCATGACAAAGTCGAAGAGGCTCACTGGCAGATTGTCGAAAGCTGGCGCAAGGCCGACGACCCAGACAAGATGGTCGAAGAAATCCGGAACTATCGCGACGAGTACGGCGGCAATCCGGATCGCATCGGACGAGTGCTCGAGGGCATGATGCGCATCGCCGAATGGCACGAAGCCAACGAACGGCCGGACGAGGCCAAGTCGATGTACGAAGACATCATCGAGACCTTCAAAGAATCCGAGGCCAAACCCGGGAGCGAGCCCGCTTACTACGTCGCCGAAGCCCAGTTCGAGCTCGCCGAGCGCAAATATACCACATGGCAAGAAGTCACAATCGAGGGGTCGCTCCAGCAACAAAAGACCAGGCTCGACAAAAAGATCAAAGAGCAGAAAAAAGTCGCTTCGGCTTTCAAGAAGGTCTGGCAGTACAAGAACCTCGAATGGACGCTCGCCGCCGGATTCCGCATCGGGAGCCTCTTCCAGGGGTTTGCCGAAGCTCTCTACAACGTCCCGATTCCCTTCAAACCGGGATCGAAACAATACCGCATCTATCGTAAACAGCTCGAGGACATCGCCATACCCCTGGAGAACAAAGCGGTCAAACGATACGAGCAGACAATCAAAAAGGCCCGCGAAGAAAAAATCGTCAACCAGTGGACGAAAAAGACACTCGAACAGCTCAATAAGTTCCGTCCTCAGCAATATCCCCTCTACAAAGAAGAGCGCGAGGCACGCGAGACTCAGATCCAGACGGGTCGATCGTTGATGGCCTCGCCCCCCGAGTCTCAAGAGAATTCCGACTCGAACGAGACATCGGACGAGACGTCGGGCGGAGACAACGAGACGAATGACAGCCCGGGGGACTCGAGTTCGGACGAGGCGGACGGAACGAGCGACAGCAATGCATCGGACTCGTCGTCCGATAGCTCTGCATCCGGTGACTCGAGTGGGGGGCAGGCCTCCAACTCCGAGGTATCCGATGCCCAGGAGGGCTCGAGTGACTATCCGGCGAGATCGGCGGCGAGGTCCCCCCAGAAAAAGAATCCCTCCGAGACTCCCTCGAACTGACGAGGTCCATCGTGGCGCATTGCAGCGACATGCAACATCCGTTTCCTCTCGATCGATTGGCCGTGCTCGTGGGATTCGTCCTCGGGCTCGGAGCATGTGCGAGCTCCCCCGATACGTCGGGCGGATCGGGCCCTGACAAGGCGACCTCGCCTCCCCCGGCCTCCGAGCGAGAGCAAACTCAGACGTCTCGAGAGTCAACCTCCGAGTCGACTGAGACCCCGTCATCGACCTCATCCGATAAGTCGACCGAAAAGGCGTCTTCGGGGGCGACGTCGGAATCAACCTCCGATGTCTCGCCCTCGAGAGCGGCCGACCAGCAGCTCGAACGGCTGGTCGAGCGCATCCGCAAGGGAGACAGCTCGGAGGCTCGCGACCAACTCGAACAGCTCGCCGAGCACCCCGAAAAGGGGTACCTCGCCGCCTATAATCTCGGTGTACTCGCCGAACAGAAGGGGAAGATTCGTACCGCCGCCAAGCAGTACAATCGAGCCATCGAAAAAAAGACCGACTTCAGCCCGGCACTCGGCAATCTCGTGCGCCTCTATTTGCGCGAAGGACGCATCGATGACGCCGATCGCGTCGCCCAAACGTACATCGATCAAGCTTCGGATAACCTCGATCACAAAGCGGTCCGACTCGAAGTACTCCTCGTCCGCGAGCGATATCAGGACGTCATCCGGCGCGCCAAAGACATCTTGCGTCGCGACCAAAAAAACGTGCAGGCGATGTTGGCGATGGCGACAGCCAATTACGAGCTCGATCGCCTCGAACTCGCCCGCGCCGTCCTCGAGCGTGCCTCGGAACTGGCCCCCGAACGAGCCGATCTCTACTTTCAGTTCGGGCTCATCGCGATGGAAAACGACAAGCGCGGACGAGCGATCGCCAACTTCAAACGGGCCATCAAGGCGCGTCCCCGCTTTGCCGAAGCCCACAACAATCTCGGCCTCCTCTATCACGAGGCGGGTGACTACGAGGCGGCACTCGAGCGATTCAAGGCGGCCCTCGCAGTGTATCCCAGCTTCAAAAAGGCACGTCTGAACCTCGGCAATGCCTACAAGCGCCTCGGTCAGCCCAAAGAAGCCCAGAAGCAGTTTGAGAAGCTACTGGAAATGGATTCGGATTATGCCGATGCCCACTACAATCTCGGGCTGCTCTACATGGACACCAAAGTGGCGGGGATGGATAAGATCCCGAGACTCGAAAAGGCGATCGAGACGTTCAACGAATACAAAAGCGTCGCACGCCGGTCTCGAGATGACGAATCGGTCGACAAATACATCTCGTCGGCCCGAGACAAGATCAAAGCCGAAAAGCAGCGCCGCAAGATGATGCGTCAGACGCAAAGAGGGGGAGGAGGGGGCAGCGGCAACAGCGACGGCAATCAAGATTCACAGGATTCGAAACAAGATGGAGACACGTCGGGGGACTAGGCCTCGAGCGGCGAGGATTGAGGCGACGCCCCCCGTCGAGTCCATCCGCCTCTCGAAATGGAACACGAAAATCACTGTGACGGAGGCTCGAACGAGCGAAATGCGCCCCGTCCTGAGGCGACTCGACGCCAACGACACACGATTTGAATACGAGGAGGTCGACGATGCGACGGACCGTCCCGCGCATAGGAGTAGCTATCGCATGTGCCGGGCTTTTGCTGGCTCTATCTTCGTCGGCGGTCGCCCAGGAGGGAGGCGATCAAGGCGGTGGAGGCGTGATCAATCTCCAAGAGACTGTCATCGAGGGCAATATCCAAAAGCCCGAGGCGTTCTATATCCTCCAACACTCTAATCTCAACTACGAAGCCCTGGAGCCAAAGCGCTCATTTATTCCTCAGCTCATGGAATCAGTCGAACGCGACCCCTTCTGAAGAAAACGATTTCACTCGAATCGCTTCGCCTTCGGGAGGGCGATTCGATCGATGAACTCGTTGTCAGGTAAGGTGGTCCGTGTTATACAGGAGATTCGCATGGGTACGGAAACGTGGTGAGGCGCAAGGGACTCTCCGAGGCAAATCACCCGTTGAAAATCCCCTCTTCAACCTGTTATACGCTTCGATCGACAACGATCCCTCAGTCTAACAATCGACCAAGCTTGCACGGAGGTAATCGAAGATGGGCGCAATCGCTGAAGCGTTTCGCAGCGGCGGTCCCTGGATGTACCTCATCCTGTCGACCAGTATCGTCGCCATCGGTATCGCGATCGAACGATTTATCTTCCTCTTCTTCAAATACGACATCAATGCCGAGTCGTTCATGGCTCGCATCCAGAAGATGGTGATGGCCGATAACATCGACCGAGCCATCAAGCTCTGTAACGCCGCTCCCTCTCGCGCTCTCCCGAAAGTGATCAAGGCTGGCCTGACCCGAGCCAACAAAGGAGAGGTCGAAATCCAGAATGCCATCGAGGAGGCGACTCTCGAGGTCGTCCCCGAAGTGCAGAAGCGAACCGACGCACTCAACGGGTTGGCGAACATCGCGACGCTCCTCGGGCTTCTGGGCACGATCATCGGGCTGATTCAGGCGTTCAAAGCGCTGGAAAATGCCTCCCCCGAAAATCGACAACGGCTGCTGGCTCGCGGTATTTCGCTGGCGATGAACACGACGGCTTTCGGTCTGATTGTCGCCATTCCGACGCTTCTGGCTCACCTGATCCTCTCGGGAATGACCAAAAAGATTCTCGACGAGATCGACCAGTACAGCGTCAAGCTCGAAAACCTGCTGGTCACCCGAGGCAAGGGCGGGCTCGACGACTACGAAGAG
Source organism: Bradymonadaceae bacterium (assembly GCA_028274765.1). GTDB lineage: Bacteria > Myxococcota_A > Bradymonadia > Bradymonadales > Bradymonadaceae > CAJXPB01. The sequence goes on along the minus strand of JAQCND010000028.1, from coordinate 4,881 downwards.
CCCGACATCGACGAATGATTGCTCCCGGTGCGTCCAGGTTGTCCCTCCACCAACGCGGTGGCAGGCGATGCTTCGGACGCTCGACCGACGTCCCGGGCCATGCTCGACGGCATGTGCCACCGGGGACGTCGGTCCACTCGCCTCGCTGACATGGTCGTAACGAAGGAGGAAGACTCATGCCGCGCGATCGACGCGAAATGGAGGGCGGCGATGACGAAATCGACCTCGTCCCCTTCATGAACATGGTCGTTATTTTGATTCCGCTCCTGCTGCTTTCAGTCGTCTTTCTGAAAGTCGGAGTGGTCAACATCACCGCCCCCAAACTCTCGGTGGGCCCGCCCTCGAAGGAGAAGCCCGACGATAAAGAAGAAGAGCCACTCAACCTGACCGTCGCGATCAACGACGAGGGATTTCGCATCGCGGCGACGGGCACCGTCCTCTCTCCGGTCGAAGGATGTCCCGAATCGGGACCAACGATCTGCCTTCGCAACAAGTCCAAAAACATCGGGGAAATGGTCAAACGCGCCCGAAAAACGTCCAAAAAGGACGAAGACGAGGGAGACAAGCTCTTCAGGAAAGTGAGTGAGTCCTACGACTGGATGACCCTCTACAACAGGCTGATGAAAATCAAAAAGGAATATCCAGACGAAACTGTCGTCAACGTATCGGGGGATCCGGATATTCCGTACAACCTGATCATCCGGGCAATGGACGTGGCCCGCTACAAGTTGGAGAAAGATTCATACAACAATCGAGAAGATTTCTGGCAGGCGAGCATCCGCAAATCGGAGTCAGGGGAAGGCAAGTTTGCCAGACTCTTCAGCGATCCGGTACTCGCCGTTGCAAAATAGACACGGGAGTAGTTCATGACCGAGCAGGACGATGCACCTTCGGCATTTGGAGAAGAGGAAGAAGAATGGATCAAAGAACAGCGCAAGCGCGACGCTGATCGCGAAAACCGGGCCGGCGACCGGGACCAGGAGGAGGGCGATGTCAACATCAACTCGCTGATGGACATCATGGTTATCCTCCTGGTGTTCCTGCTGAAAAGCTACGGTGACCAACCGGTCAAGGTCACGGGCTCTGATCTGAAGGTCCCCGACAGCTCGACGAAACTGGGACCGGAAGACATGACGACCATCGTGGTCACCCGCAGTGCCATTCTCGTCAACGACGAGAAAGTGACCGATGTGCCCGTGGACAAGAGCCAGAAGCGAGGGGGCGAGACGAGTCTTGAAATCGTCCGGTTGCTGGAGAGGCTCAAGAACGTAGTCGAAGAAAACAAACAAGAGTCGAAACTGATGGGTCAGGACTTCAATCCCGTCGTGACCATCATTGCCGATCAGTCGACCAGGTATCGCTTGCTCACCGAGGTCATGTATACGGCTGGTCAGGCGGAGCTGAGCAAGTTCAAATTCGCCGTCGTGCGAAAGAAACGCAAAAACGTCTCTCCCCTTCGGTAGACGAGGGCTCGCCCACTCACGCATCGTGCATTGTGCGATTCGGGCGAGAGCGAACGCCACGTAGGAGGACTCCGGAGCGCCGGCTTCAGGAGCGGCGGGGGCGATCTCCCCGGCGCTCCCTCGTTGTTGGATCGAAGAGCAGCCCTCGCTGGAACATGGACCCGGGATCCGTTGTCACAAGTCGATGAATGGATCGCCCCCTCGAGTTCCCGATTGGCGACAGCGATGCGTCGGCAGTGGGGCGACGCGGCGGTCGGCCAGGGTCGCTACGAACTCTCGTGAAACCGTCGTCCGACATCGACGATTCGACCAAGCGCGGAAGCTGACACATTGAAGGATGGCTCTATGTCCGAGAAGTCCGACGAGAAAATCCTTCGCATTGGATTAATTCAAAACGGCAAAATCGTCGAGGAGCGCCTCCTGCGCTCTCGCGGCGATCTCACCATTGGCCGGGACTTCGATGACAATACGCTGGTCGTCCCCGTCTCGGAGCTCCCGAAGTCTTATCCAGTATTCGAAAACAAGGATGGGGAGTACGTTCTCAATTTTACCCCCGAGATGGAGGGGCGACTCTCAACGGCGGATGGCGTTCGTCCGCTCGATGACCTCAAACGCCAGGGGGACACCCACAAGGGAGAGCACGGCCTGTACGTCCCCGTTTCGCCCGATACGCGAGGGCGGGTTCAGATTGGGGATGTTACCCTTTTGTTTCAATTTGTCACCCCCCCTCCCACACAGCCCAAGCCTGCTCTGCCGGCCTCGATGCGAGGAGGATGGCTCAAGGGGCTCGATGCTACGCTTGTGGGACTGATCGGTCTGTCGGCACTTCTTCAAGTTGGGTTTATTGTCTATCTCGAGAGCCAAGATTGGCCCGAGCCCAAAAAGCAGAGCAGTGCCGAGATCGTGGCGAAGTTTGCCGACAAAAAGAAAAAGAAAGAACCCGACAAGCCCGACCTCAAGAAGAAGAAAAAGAAACAAAAGAGCGACGAGACCAAAGAGAGCGAAAAAAAATCCTCCGAGAACAAACAGGCTAAGCAGAAGAGTGATCCCGAGCCTAAAGAGAAGAAGAAAGAACAGGTCGATCCCGAAGAGGAAGCTGCCAAAAAGGCCGAACGTCAACGCGAGATGGCCAAAGAAGTCCGCAATAAGACGATCATCGGTCAACTCGGCAGCAAGTCCAAAGATGGCGAGGGAGCCGTAGCCGACGTACTCGAGAGCGGGGCGGGCAAAAAGAGTATGAAAGAAGCGTTCGAAAACTCCGAAGGCATTACTTCAGGGACGGGAGCCGAGAAGAGTGGCCTCGAAACCAGCGGTTCAGCCGATGCCGACGGGAGCGGCGAAACCGGTGGCATCGGGGATATGGACAAGACCGCGGGAGCTGAAAAAGCCCAGGAGGGAGTTGAAACCGGCAACAAAAAAGAAGACAAGGTACAGGCGGACGTCGATCTCAAGTCGCCTGCGAAAACGGCCGGTACGGGCAAATTGAACTCCGATTCGCTCAGCCGAACCATCCAGCGCTATTCGGGTCGCATCCAGCGTTGTTACGAGCGTCAACTCAAGGTCGACTCGGAAGCCTCCGGCAAAGTCGTCGTCAACTTCACGATTGGTGAGGCGGGTCGCGTCACTCAGGCCAAATCCGTGACGAATTCGGTGGGTGGAAGTGCCGGGAGCTGTGTCGCTGGCGTTATTAAAAGCCTGCGATTTCCACGTCCCAAAGGCGGTAACGTCATCGTCAACAAATCGTTCGTGTTCGAGGCGGGATGACAAGATACCGAGATGTCCCTCAACTCGGTCGGCGGCGAGTCTCCTTCTGCCGGCTCGTTTCGGCGACGAAGCGCCCGATCAAGAGAACGGCAATGCCGACGCCCGAGCGACGACCCCAGACTTACGACCGGTCTTCATTACATGCAGTCACCGAGCGGGGAGACGAAAGCAAACACGAGCGGGATGTCTGTGACGATATTCCACCATTCGACATCTACGTGTAGATAGCGAGCAGCCCCTTCGAACAGAGGCTATTGTCATCGCGTCGAAGATTATTTAGGCACTCGTGTTCGTTCTGGTGTACTGCCGCCCCTTCGGACTCGAATGTGATGGGTATCAAAACTTGGACGCCGGGCTTCCGCCTGGAGCTATCCGCTGCCGCCTCTTTCGGGGACTCGGAAGATAGCCGCTTCAACGGAGGGAATATGCTAAAGCGAACACGTATGGGTGTTTGGGGGTTTCTGCAGCAACGAGTAGGACGATCACCAGATTCTGAGGTCATGGATAGACTGGCGTCATAACATGGGGGAGTCCCCCATTCGTGTTCGGATAAATGTGCTGTCGCCCCTTTGGGATTCGAATCGAGACGCATCGCGCACTTTAAATCTCCGGGCTCGCGCCCGGAGCTAGATACTGACACTGCCTTCGGGGGCTCGAAAGACGGACACGACTTCGGGAAGCGTACGCTAAAACGAACACGTGCGGGGAGTCCCCCTGTACTCTGTCCTACGTCGAACTTCTACCGACTTGCTCGAGTACGACGATGTTGGGGACTCGCTCATGTTCGCTCGCACAGGCCTTTCACCGTTGCGGCCGCGACCAGGCTCAGTCCGACGGGCTGGGAAAACTCGTTCGGCCAGAGTTGCCCCCGGAATTTCGAAGGACATCCCTCCCAGACACAGGGAGCTTGCTCCTTTATCCGAACACGAATGGGAGCACGCTTGGAAGATATGACCACGCACAATCGAGCGATGAGATCGTTGTTCGAGACGTGGCGTTGATCTCTACCACAAGATTGTTATCTTGATGATTACGATCGCACGTCTCCTCGACCTCGTTCGAGGCTTCATTTGAAACCATCTCCGTGTTGAGTATCCTGATTGTGCGAGAAACGCAACACGTAGAATGGCAGTTCGAGGGTATGATGATGCAGGACCGACGGATTCAACCTGTGGGTATAGCGGCATTGCTCGTGATTTTCGCCGTTCCGGCATCGGCTCAGCAGCAAGACGAGTCCAGTAGTGCCTCCCCCAACCAGATTGAGCAACTCGCCGAAGATTCCGAGGAGTTGCTCGATGAAGATGTCGAATCCATCCCCAACGAGCAGAAGCTCACCAGAGCGCAAACGAAAATTAAAGAGGGGAAAAAGGTTCTCGAGAATACGCGTTCTCTACTGGAGAAAGCGCGTTCGGAGGAAAAAGACATCATCAAGATCAACTGTATCAACGACAAGCTCGCCGCCATCAAGGGATTCTTGAAGGTCTCTGAGCAGAGCTATGTCAAGCTCAAGGAGGCCGTCAATTCGGGTGATCAAGAGGCGTCCAATCATCATTACACGCTTATCGCCGTTTCGGCTCAAAAGATCAAAAAACTCGACGAGGAGGCGAATCTTTGTGTCGGTGAGGTACAGCGGTACGCCGAAGGGACGAGTGTC